>JAAYDG010000170.1 GCA_012729355.1 Clostridiales bacterium | reverse complement strand
ATTTACACGGACGGAGCCTGCTCCGGCAATCAGAACGACAACAATATCGGCGGCTGGGGTTGCATACTGGAATACGGCGAGCACAGGAAGGAACTCTGCGGAGGCGAGCTCGACACCACGAATAACCGTATGGAACTGCTGGCGTTGATCACCGCCTTCGGCGCGCTCAAGGAAACCGGTCTTTCCATTCGTGTCTTTTCCGACAGCGCCTATCTGGTAGACTGCTTCAACAAGAAATGGTATCAGAACTGGCAAAAGAACGGGTGGAAGACATCGGCCAAAAAGCCCGTCGAAAACCAGGATCTCTGGATGGCGCTTTTACGGGAGACGGCCAAACATCAGATGCGATTTTATCGGATCAAAGGCCATTTGAATCTGAAGGGAACGAAAAAAGCGCTGGACGAGGCCTATCGATATTTCGTGAAAGTCAACGGCGCTTTTTCAAGAGACGAATTTCTCTATATCGCACAGCAGAACATCCGGGCCGACGAGCTGGCCAATGAATTCATTCGGGCACACCGTCAGACTTCGGCTGATGCAAACATCCCTGTGACAGATTCCCGGACGCGGCCGCCGGCCATTCTGTTCGATCTGGACGGAACGCTGTGGGATTCAGCCAAGCAAGTGGCAGAATCCTGGAATCTTGCGTTGGAAGACGATCCGGATATCGACTTTCGTTTCACCACGAAAACCGTGCGACAGAGCATGGGGCGGGTGCTGGAAGAAATCGCGGCCATGTGGTTTCCCGACATGAGCAAGGACCGGCGGGAAGAGGTTCTCCGCCATGCGTCCGACGTGGAACTGGAGTATTTGAAGACGCATCCCGGCAAACTGTTTCCCGCAGCGCGCAAAACGTTGAAGGAACTGAACAGCCGGTACGAACTCTATGTCGTGAGCAACTGCCAGCTGGGATACATCGAAGGATTTTTCGAAGGAACCGGACTTCGGAAATACTTCATCGATTACGAATGTGCAGGCCGAACGGGAAAGCCCAAGGCGGACAACATCCGCCTGGTCATGGAGAGAAACAACCTGACACGCTGCCTCTATGTGGGCGACACGCAAAAGGACTGCGATGCCGCCGACGGCGCCGGGATTCCCTTTGTCCATGCAGCCTTCGGTTTCGGTCAGATCGATCGCCCTGTGCCGCGACTGGAGACCTTCGGAGAACTGCCGCAATTTGCAGATGCATTTTTCGGAACCGACACACAGGCATAGAAATTTCCAAACCGGAGGACCCCATTCGTTACCGATGGGGTCCCCTTTTTTGCTTCTGCGAAGCTAAAACCGTATGTAGGGCGTAAAATCGAAGGGTTTGGATCCGGAGATCTCTTCTTCGGCCCGGGTGAGTGTGTTGATGATATGAATCGCCTGCCCGTTCTTGGGCGGACCCTGTTTCACGGCGGCGGCACCGCCGGCAATGCCCATGTCCGCCACCGGATCGTCGTTGACACCGCCGGCCCGTATAGAAGGAACGGAAAACATTCCGTGATCGATGGCAAATTTCTGAGCGTCCATCGCCTCCGTCACGGTACCCACCTGATTGGGTTTGAATACGAAGGAACCGCAAGCCCCCAAATCCAGAGCTTTCTGCAGCCGGTCGATCCGGGTCACGGTAAGGTCGTCGCCGCAGAGAACGGTCTTGTCCAGCACTTTTGACGCTTTCACCCACCCCTCCCAGTCATTTTCGTCCACGGGATCCTCTACGTAGAGGAAGGGATATTTTTCTGTGAGCTCTTGTAAGCGCCCCAGCATTTCATCCAGATCGATCTCTTTCCCCAGATAATCGTACGTGCCTCGCTCGGGGACATAAATCTCGCTAAAGGCACAGTCGGCATGAAAAGCGATCTTGTCTTCGCATCCGGCACGAACCGCAGTTTCGTACAACAGATCGAAGGCCACCATAAAATCGGGACTGGGACACACGAAAGCCGATTGGATCCCGGGCTCTGCCCGCCTGCCGCCCTGATATTCCTTGATCACCTCCGGCAGGATCTTATACATTTTGCATAGGATATGCGTCGCTTCGGCGATGCTGTCCACTTTGTAAGGAATGACCGTGCACTCTTGCATGGGCATCGTATCCTTCTCGTAGCTCCCTCCCGCAAACATGTCCGAGGTCGGCAGCGGAATGCTCCTGATTTTCCCCGGGTTCAGATAGCGGTACAGCGGAAGCCCCCGGGTCAGTGCAGCTGCCCGAAGAACGGCCAGGGACACGCTGTACGTGACGTTGCCTCCCAGCCTGGATTTGTTGGGTGTGCCGTCCAGCCGGCAGAGAAAATCATCCAGCGCCCTTTGATCCATCACATCCATGCCCCGGATGGCCGGAAAAACGACTTTTTCCGCCATTTCCACGGCTTTGAACACCCCGTTGCCGTCGTGCCAGTTCGGGTCGTGATCCCGCAGAACATAGGCTTCGTGCCGGCCGGCTGATATGCCCGAGGGCGATGAGGCTCTGCCCAGAATACCACTTTCGGTGTAAATGTCTACTTCTAAGATGGGTTTTCCCTTGCAGTCGATGCCTGCTCGGGCTTTCAGGGATCGGATTCCGGTGCTGTTCATTTTTTACCTTCTTTCCCTTTCTTCTTTTCCGGATCTGCCGGAACATACAATACGTTGAAATCACAGAGATTGGTGCCGGTGTTGCCGGTATATACGCAATCGTTCAAAGCCATGAGCGCCTCATAGGTGGCGTGCTCCTTCAGCGCCTGACGGAGATGGATCCCCTTGGCCAGGGACGCTCCATACGTGGTGGAGTCGGTCAGGCCGCCGGCCATGATCGTTGTGCCGTCGGTGCCTTCGCTGTCGATGGACAGCATGCAGGCTCCCGGCGCATCCTTTGCCACCAGGGCAAATCCGCAGGTAAGTTCCTGGGAGGGCCCTCCGTGTCCTTTGATCACGGAGCTGTCCGGTATCCCCGTAGTGGTTTCTCCGCCGGAAAAGATGAGGCACGGCTTTGGGAACGGTCTGTCGTTTTTGAGGATCTCTCTGGCCAGACCGGCCATTACAACGCCGTACTCTTTGCTTTCGCCTTCTGCATACGTGGTGAACACGTGGGCCGGGATCCCTTTTTCCTCGGCCACCTCCAGGGCGCAGTTGCAGGCATCGGGAAGGGTGTTGAGCACATAGTAGGTCACATTCCCCGCTTCCTTCGGCGTTTCCTGCTCCGGGCCTGCGTTCATCAGATAGTTTGTGACATTGGGCGGAAGCTTATCGGCAAGATCGTGCTCCCTCAAGATCCTTCGGATGTCTTCGAAGGTCACCGGATCGGAGCCTACAGGGGTCCCCATCACCGGCAGCGGCCGGGTGTAGTCGTGCATGTCGTCCAGTCCCACCGCATCCCAGATTTCAAAGCATTCGATCTGAGTCCCTTTCCGGATCCGCTGTCCCAGCCTGCCCCGGTTCATGCGGCACAGGTGTCCCCGTACATCGTTGATATCCATGACCCACATGCCGGCTTTGAGCATCACGTCGGTAGCCTGCTGCATCTCTTCCAGCGTGATCCCTTCCACAGGATAGCCCATCAACGCCGTGCAACCGCCGGACAATCCCACCAAAAACAGATCGTCCGGCTCCATCCGGTCGGCGATTTCGAGCATGCGTTTGCTGCCCTCGATGCTTCCTTCGGTGGGAAGAGGATGTCCCCCCACGTACACTTCCGTATGTTTGAATACGTCGGTGTCCTCTTTGATCTTCACGATCACCACGCCCCGGGTTATCCGGTCGCCCAGAATATCCTCGAATGCGCGGGCCATGTTGTTGGAGGCTTTGCCGGCGCAGAAGACATAGACCCTGCCGTATTCGTTCAGGTCCAGCGAGCGCTCGCCGATGTGCAGAATAGAATCCTCCAGGCGGATAAAGCTGCGGAGGCGATGGTAGGAATCCAAACGTTTCAACACTTCGTCGGTGACCTCCAGGACGATCCTCCGAGATTCCGTATCCCCGTGGGATAGCAGCCCTTCTGCATTTCTGATTTTCTCAAACCCCATCTCTCATCCTTTCGGAATGCCTATTTGTACAGGATCGTGTATTTGTCCAGAAGTTCCAGATCAGGCTCTACGCCCAGGCCCGGCGCCTGAGACAGGGTGATGAACCCGTCGGCATCCACTTTGATGGGTTCTTTGAGCATCACATCCCGAGTCTCGACCTCCCAATAGGGTGGATCGTAGCAGTATTCGATAAAGGGACAGGCACTGGTGGAAGCCGCCATCTGAAGACTTGCGGCAAGCCCCATGCCGTGCGTCCAGGTGTGGGGCGAAAACAGCTTGTTTTCAGCTTCGATCAGACTTACGATCTTGCGGGCGATGTGAAATCCGCCGCAGAAAGTGGGATCTGTCTGGTAGATGTCGTAGCACCCGTACTTAATGAAATCTCGAAACTGGTGCAGATGAGAATTGATCTCTCCGCCTGCGATATTCAGAGATGTGCTCTGGCGCAACTCCGCCAGGCCTTCGTAGTCGAACTGATGCATGGGTTCTTCCAGCCAAAGGATGTCCATCGCTTCCAGTTCCCGGGCCGTCTGAATCGCTTTTTTCAGATCCCATTTGGCCACACTCCGCTTGCCGGTAAAAAACCAGGCCTGATTGGCGTCGACGGCGATGTCGATCCGGCCGGCGGCTTTTTCCACGATTTTCCCGATGATCTCCAGATCTTCCCGAGGATCATCGTGGTGCGCCCGAACTTTCATGATTTGAAACCCTTCGCTGATGAACCGTTCCATATCCTCCAAACGAGCTTCCACGGATTTGAGGGAACCGGTGCTGGCGTAAGCCAGGACGCGATCCTTGGCGCCGCCCATCATTTTATAGATCGGCAGCTTGCAATATTTACCAAGCGCATCCCAGCAGGCAATTTCCACGATCCAGGGCCGATAAGCGTACTGGGCCGCATTGACAAGTCCCGTGGAGATGGCTTCGATCTCCGTAATGTCCCGCCCGATCAGAAGCGGTTTGATATGGCTTTCCCAGATCCCGGCCAGCAGTTGGGAGGAATCGCAGGCGGCGCCGTAGCCGTGGATCCCGTCATCGGTGATTACCTCGACCAGGGAGACAAACAGTGTTGTTTCGGGATTGCCCGGATTCCAGGTGGATGGATAGGGTTGACTCAGCGGAATTTCCGCCAGCCGGAGCTTGACGTCGACGATTTTCATGGTAGTGTACCTCTCTTTCCGAAATACAGACGGGTGCGCAAAGCGCCCGTCTGAACCGATCATGGTATGTGGGATCCGTGGGAGGCGGATCAGGGTTGCCTGTAATATTTCCCGGTCATGGATTCAATGTCGATTTCGATCACACAGGTGCCTGCAATGGATGCCGCAGGCATGGGCAATTTTTCCAAAGAAGGAACATATTTGCAGACAATGGCCCACAGAACCGCCTCTTTCCGGGCTGCATTTTCCACAAAGGAGGCCCGCCCCGTAATGACCACGCTTTCATATTCCGTGTTCACATTGCAGGCGGTCTTCGCTTCGGGAGAAATCTTGAAATCTCCGCATTTTTGGATTTCAAACCCAACCAGCGGATTTCGCTTCAAGTTTTCGACCTTCTGTCCGGCATCCATTCCGTGAATATAGACTTTTCCGTCCAGATAGACATAATGGACCGGCGTCACATAGGGATGCCCTTCAGGATTGACGGTGGCCAGATGCCCGACTTCCTGATGCGCCAGCAAACGTTCTGTTTCTTCTGCGGTCAGTAAATGCTTTTTCGTGTTTGGCTGCATAAGTTTTTATCGCTCCTTTTACTTCATGAGAGGCCGGAAAGTAAATCCAGCAGTCGGTCCAATTCTTCCCGACTGTAGTACTCCAGCTGGATCTTTCCCTTTTCAGCTGTTCCCGACAGACGGACCCGCGTGCCCAGCGCGCCGGAAAGCGTCTCCTCCATCTGCTTTACCTGCGTGTCTTTGACGCGTTTTCTTTTCTTCTTGTGCGGCGTTCGCTCGGCAAAGCGCTCCAGTTCCCGCACAGACCAGCCGTTTTTCACTGTTTTATCCGCCGCTTCGATTTGCCGCTTACTCCCGTCGATTCCGGCAATCGTCCGTGCGTGGCCGGCGGACAATCGTCCTGCTTCTACCAGCATCTGAACCGATTCGGGCAGTTTCAGCAAACGAAGCGCATTGGTCACGTACGGCCTGGATTTGCCGACGCTTTTGGCCACCTCTTCCTGGGTAAGCCCGAAAGTTTCCAGCATTTTCGACAATCCTCTGGCTTCATCGATGCTGTTCAGATTTTCCCGCTGCATGTTTTCGATCAGAGCATACAGCATGTTTTGGCGTTCATCCAATTCCCGGACAATGGCTGGAATCACTTTGAGCCCGGCTCGCCGGGCTGCACGGTAGCGGCGTTCTCCGGCCACGATCTCGTAGCCGTTTGTTGTGGGACGCAGAAGAATCGGCTGTATGACACCGTGTTCCTGAATCGAATCGGTTAGCTCTTGTAAGGGTTCGTCCCCGAATTGCGTTCTCGGCTGCCCGGCGTTCGGTTTGATCTGATCCAAAGAGACGTAAACGATGCGACCGTTGTCCGAAAAGACCTCTCCGCCTTTCTTTTCGCCATTTTCCAATGCCTCCGGCTGCTTGACGCTGACTGCTTCCGGATGAAAATCGATATCTTCAAACAAAGAACTGAGCCCGCGGCCCAGGCCACCGGTTTTTACTTTTGCCATTTCGATCCCTCCGACTCCAGAAATTCCGCGGCAAAAGCCTGATAGGCGATCGCGCCCTTCGACTTGGGATCATATAGGGTGATCGGCATTCCGTAGCTGGGCGCCTCTGCAAGACGAACATTGCGGGGAATCACGGTGGAGTAAAGTTGGCTTCCGAAAAACTTCTTTACTTCCTCCACAACTTGGATCGAAAGATTCGTCCGCCCGTCAAACATGGAAAGGATGACTCCTTCGATCTGAAGCGTTGGATTCAGGCTTTTCCGCACCAGTTCGATGGTGCTGATCAGTTGACTGACCCCTTCCAGCGCATAAAATTCACATTGGATGGGAATCAGGACGCTGTCCACTGCCGTCAGGGCGTTGATGGTGAGGAGTCCCAAGGAGGGAGGACAGTCGATAAATATATAATCATAACTGTCTCTGATCTTATCCAGTGCTTTTTTGAGCCGCTTCTCCCGGCCTTCCAGCTGCACCAGCTCAATTTCTGCTGCGGCCAGGTCGACACTGGCGGGAAGGATGTCCAGGTTTTCCACTCCGGTCTTCAGAATGGCGTCCCATGGGTCCAGCCGGTCGTTGATGAGCAAGTCATAACTGGTGTTGCCAAGCGTTTTCTTGGCAACACCAAGACCGCTGGTGGTGTTGCCCTGCGGATCGATGTCCAGCACCAGGATTTTCTTTCCTTTGATCGCCAGGCAGGCGGCCAGATTGATGTTGGTCGTAGTTTTCCCTACGCCGCCCTTCTGATTGAATATTGAAATTGCTTTGCCCATAGACCGTTGACTCCTCTTTCTCTCTTGAATGATTGAGTTTATTATACTCCAAGAAAATGAACAGTACTATCGTATTTGTGCATTCCGTATAAACGCAAGGGGTTTCTCCGGATCGGAAAAATAATTTTCCTGTTCCCCTGCTTTGATGGATTGATCCTGCACCAGTCCTCGAATTTCGGACTCCGGGCCCGGCATGTTTCACGTGAAACATGCCGGTTTCCGTGATGGATGAAAGAAGAGATGTTTCACGTGAAACATCTCTTGCAAATCTATTGTTTTTCGTATATTACCTGACCGTCCACAACAGTCATCTCCACTTGAGCGTGTTGGATCTCTTCCGGTTTCAACGTATATATGTCCTTATCGATCACCACCAAATCTGCAAGTTTCCCTACCGTAATGCTTCCTTTCACGGATTCTTCGAAAGAAGCATAGGCGCCTTCCAGGGTAAACATACGCACGGCCTCGTCGACGGTGATGCCGTTCTCCGGGTACCAGGTTTTGGACCCGTCTTTCTTGGCGCGGGTGACGCAATAACATATATTAGGCAATATGTCAAATGCTTCCACCGGACAATCCGAACTGCCGCAGATGTGCACACCCATATCGATGAACGCCCGCCAGTTGTAGCTTTGTTTCGCCAGTTCGCTGCCGGCGCAGTCATCCACGATATTCATGTCGCTCTCAATAAATACCGGCTGGACATATCCGACGATATTCAGCTGGCGGAATCGTTCCTGCAATTCCCGGGTCATGAGCTGGCAGTGAATGATGCCGTGGCGGGGATCCACTCTGGGATATTCGTTCATTACGCGTTCGTACGTGTCCATGGTCACTTCCAACGCCTCGTCTCCGATGCAGTGGGTCGCGATCTGCATGCCGTTTTTGTGTGCTGTGACGAACAACCCGTAGAGCTCTTCCTTGGGATGAATCAGGATGCCTTTTTTCCCGGGGTCGTTTTGATACCCGTCCTTAAGGCATGCTGTCCGCGCGCCCAGGGCGCCGTCTTCGAATACTTTCAACGGTCCGATCTTATATCGGCCGAATTCTGCACCGGGCTTGTTTTCCGTCGCAAGGAACGCTTCCAGCTGCTCTTTTGTCCGAAAAGCACATTGCTGATAGACCCGCAGCGGCAGGTTGCCCTCGGCAGCCAGTTCTTTGTACACTCGCGAGATCAGTTCGCTGCTGTCCACCGCATAGTTGATATAGTCTTCGGAATGGACCGAAGTGATTCCCTGTTTCGCCATGTCTGCGCAGGCTTTCAAAATCATTTCCTTGAGTTCTTCCGGCCCGGGGATCGTTACGGCTTTGGCCAGCACATCCTGAGAGTGCTGTCGAATGATTCCGTTGGGCGTTCCGTCGTCATAAAAGCCGAGAAGCATGGAGGTCAAACCTTCCCGCTCTCCCATGATTCCCAGCATTTCCATGCCTTTCGTATTCACGACGGACATATTGAAACAAGCTCTGCGTATCACGATGGGCACGTCCCTGGAAATTTCGTCCAAATCTTTGCGGGTAGGCATCTTCGGCACATCCCAGTGGTCCTGATTAAAGGATACGCCGCCCAACCATCTCCCTTTTTCGGCGGCCTGTGCCACTTTCGCGGCACAGAGCTCCCGGACTTGGCGAAGCGAACGCGCTTCCGATAAATTGACCTGTTCCAGAAATTCAATGTAATTGAGCAAGTGGAGATGTGCATCGATAAATCCGGGCAGCATCAGTCTTCCGGCCAAATCGATCCGCTTCGTTTCCGGCAGAGCCAGCGGCAAGATTTCCTCGTCGCCGCCCAATCGCATGATCACCCCGTTTTTCACCGCCACGGCGCTGCATGTGGGATAGGCGTTGTCCTGTGTTCGAATGATTCCGTTGTAAAAAATAGTATCCATTGCTTCCTCCTGTGTCGTTTCTGTTTTCTTGTGCTGTCTCCTTCTACTCGCTGTCTCCTTCCGTCAAATCCTCCCGAATCGCCAGCAGGGCCGCTCTTTCGGCGTGGATCTTTGTCGTATCGAACAATGCCACGGATGTGTGCTCCCGGCGGATCAAAAGCCCGATTTCCGTACAGCCGAGAATAACGCCCCGGGCGCCTTTCTTTGCAAGATCTTCGATGATCCTTACAAAAAATGCTCTGGATTGGGGCAGTATTTTCCCCATGCACAATTCCTGAAAGATGATCCGGTTTACTTCATCGATTTCCGGGTCCTCCGGAATCAACACGCTGATTCCCCGCTGTTCCAGCTTCTCTTTATAAAAATTCTGTGTCATGGTGTACCGGGTGCCCAGCAATCCCACGCTGTCGACGCCGGCTTCTTGCAGTGCTTCCGCTGTCATCTCTGCAATATGCAAAAGCGGAATACGGATCCGGCGACAGATCTGCGGCGCCACCTTGTGCATGGTGTTGGTGCAGACCAGCAGATAGTCCGCTCCGGCTGCTTCCAGCTTTGCCGCAGCATCTGCCAGGATCTCTCCGCTTTCCGCCCATTCTCCCCGGGCCTGCATCGCCTCGATTTCCGAAAACTCCACGCTGTAGAGAATCAGTCGAGCCGAATGGAGGCCGCCCAGCTTCGCTCCGATCGTCTGATTGATGATTCGATAGTACGTGACGGTGCTCTCCCAGCTCATGCCGCCGATCAATCCCAGCGTTTTCATAGGCGCAGTCCTCTCAATCTTTCGTATTCAGCGTACAGCGGCCTTCCGGGCGGCTGCTCTCGATCACATGAATGATATTTTTGATATTCTCTTCGCCTAAATCTTCCCTGCTTTTGCTGAAATCGTGCCAGCGCACCGTCAGAGATCCCTCCGGGGAAATCACGCCGAACCCGCTGCGAAGCAGGTCGTTCAAGGCGTCCAAGTTATGCCCCGGCGCAAAGGACGGATCCGCATTCAACAATCTGCCCATCTCCCGATAGAACCCGTCCATATCGTCAAACCGGGCTCCGTCGATGAGGATCTCCTGTTCGATCCGGGGTCGCTCTGTCATGCGTCGGAGGAGTTCTTCCGCGAACAATCGGGCTTCCGCTTCGATTTCCCGGGTCAGGAAAGTCTCTTTTTTTCCAAGATCCCGGGCAGAACACAATCCCAGATAGTTCAATTTGGAGTGTCTGCACAAGCGGCGGATCCCGTCTTCCAAGGGCCCGTTGGCGTAGTCGGCACGATAGCCGTGAGTCGTGATCAAAGCCACGGATTTTCCGGCCCAGAGAGACCCGGTGGCGCGTCCGTAATACTTGTTCAGACCGTAGTGGCGGTCCAGCAGTGCTTTCATTTCCGATGTGCAATACCAGCTGTAGATGGGCGTTGCCAACACCAGGCAGTCCGCACGTCGGATCTTGCCGACCAGGGTCTGCATATCGTCGTCGATCAAACAACCGTAGGCGTCCTGGACGTCCTGGCAGTGGCCGCATCCTTTACAAGGAAGTATGCGAAGATCCGCAAGCGCCACGTATTCCACCTCCGCATGCAGCTGCATCAGCCGTTCCGTGAACGGTCTGACCAGCGAAGCGGTGTTGCCGTTTCGTCGGGGACTTCCCATCATGACCAGAAATTTCATATCCTACCGCGCTCCTCTCCATGCAGGCCCCTGTCCAGTGTACACGTTCCCAGGCCCGCTTTCAACGCTCTTCCTCTTTCTTGAGATACATCCTGACACCGAAACCGATCAGGAAAACACCCACTGCCGCATTCATCGCTTTGATTACCGCATCCGGAACAAAACTGGACAACACAGTGCCCAGCAGCGACACGCCGGTCAGAAAGATCCCGGTCGCCAGCATCACACCGGCCCCGAAAACGATCAATTCTTTGGGCCGATAGTGGTTTTCTGCTACTTGGGAAGAAAAAACGCCGCTGAAAAACACGATGGTCAGGGGACTGGATGCCGTCAGAAAGGCACAGCGAAGAAACAGGCTGGAACTTTGGCTTTCCCCAAAGAGAGAGATGTTCGGCAGCAGAGAATATCCCAGGGCTCCGGCCAGAATATTCGCCCCGAACAGCACCAGGACGACGGCGCCGAAAAAGCGGATCCGCTTCTGTACCCGTGCACTTTTCATCAATTGCGCCACACCCAGTCCCGCCAGACTCATGTATATGATATCCACGACTGCAATGGCGGCCACTACGACCATTCCCCGGCCAAATCCCTGGGATACCGCCGTGTTGAACGTCATCAGGCACATGGGACCGATGGCCAATTGAAGAATGATTCCAAAACGGATCCCGTTGACGATCACCCTCATTTCATCTTTCCTTTCCCGGTTACAAGGGATCTCTGGCCGGCGTACCGGCTTTTCTGGGATAGGCCGGAGGCGTCCGACGCACTTTTTCGATACAAATCAGGATATGCCCGCTTTCCGGCCTGTCCGGCTGAAGCATCCGGGACAGCGTTCCGCCCAAAAGACGGATCGCCCGGTCGGCCTGACGGATCTCCTCTTCGGCAGACATCGTCTTATATGCGACAAACCATCCGCCTTTCCGCACATAAGGCAAACAGTATTCGCTCAGCGTCGAAAGGTTCGCCACCGCTCTGGAGACTACGAGATCAAAAGTTTCCCGATAGGCCGGATCCGCTGCCGCATCTTCGGCCCGGGCGTGGAGCACCGCCACGTTGCCCAAACCCAGGATCCCGGCAATTTCCTCCACGGCTTTCAACTTCTTTCGCACGGAGTCCATCAGGAGAAATGTCTTGTCCGGCGCTGCAATGGCCAAAGGGATCCCGGGCAATCCTGCGCCGGTGCCGATATCCAACACATTCCGCGCCCGGTCGTAGCCCGGAAATCCCAGGATGGCCAGAGAATCGATCAGATGCTTCTCTTCAAAGGCTTCCGGATCCCGGATCGCCGTCAGGTTCAGGGATTCGTTGCGTCGCAGCACTTCATCCGAAAATCTGCGGTACCGATCCAGGATTTGTGCATCCGCAGGAAGCTCTCGCCGGAGCAGAAAGCTTTTAAGCTTTTCCATGACGGCCCCTCCGCTGCTTTTCCAGATACACCAACAGCACGTTGATATCCGCCGGAGATACTCCCGATATCCGGGAGGCCTGGCCGACGGAGAGCGGTTTGAACTGTGCCAGCTTCTGGCGGGCTTCCAACCGGATCCCGTCGATGGACAGGTACTCGGTATCCGGATCCAATTTTCGATCCTCCAGTCTTTTGAACCGCTGGATCTGCGAAAGCTGCTTGGCAATATAGCCGGCATACTTGATCTGGACCTGGATCTTGTCCACTGCGTGGCGGGAAAGAAGCGGCCTGTCCGGATCGACTTCCGCCAGTATTTCGTAGGTCATTTCCGGGCGCTTCAACAATTCGGCCAGCGTGGTTTTATTGTTCAATGGTGTGCTTTCGTGGGCGCATAGAAAATCGTTAATAGACGATGGGCTCACTTCGACAGAAGCGAGCCGCGCCGTTTCCGCTTCCGCTTCCGCTTTGATCTTTCGATATCTTGCCATCCGCTCTTCCGTTGCCAGCCCCAGCGCATAGCCTTTTTCCGTCAGGCGCACGTCCGCATTGTCCTGTCGCAATACCAGCCGGTATTCCGCTCTGGATGTCATGATCCTGTAGGGTTCATTGGTCCCTTTTGTCACCAGGTCGTCGATGAGCACACCGATATATCCTTCGGAGCGGTCGATCACGAAAGGGTCTTTTCCGTTCAGCTTCAACACTGCGTTGATGCCGGCCATCAGTCCCTGGGCAGCGGCTTCTTCGTAGCCGGAGCTGCCGTTGAACTGTCCGGCACAGAAGAGGTTCGCAAATTGCCGGTGTTCCAAATTGATTTGTATGTCCAGCGGATCGATGCAATCGTATTCGATGGCATAGGCCGGTCGTACGATCTCCAGATTTTCCAGCCCCGGAATGGTTCTGTAGAACGCTTCCTGAATATCTTCCGGAAGACTGCTGGACAGCCCCTGCAGGTACATTTCGTCTGTGGACAGACTTTCGGGTTCCACAAAGAGCTGATGTCGTTCCTTGTCGGCAAACCGCCGGACCTTGTCTTCGATGGAAGGACAATATCTCGGTCCCACCCCTGTGATCTGCCCGCCGAACAGCGCCGACAAGTGGGAATTTTCCCGGATCACCCGATGGGTCTCTTCGTTCGTATAAGAAAGATAGCAAGGCACCTGCTCTTTGGACAGTTCTTCGTTCATAAACGAAAAAGGAACGATGACCGGATCCCCGTACTGGGGGATCATCTTCGAATAATCAAGGCTCTTGGAAAGGGCTCTGGCCGGTGTTCCTGTCTTGAACCGCCGCAGGCGGATCCCCCGGGCCTTCAGATTGTCGGACAGTTCGTCGGAGGGAGAAAGTCCGTTGGGCCCGCTGGGATAGGAGGCATCTCCGATAAAGATCATTCCCTTTAAAAACGTTCCCGTGGCAATGATCACCGCCCGGGCACCGTAATACACCCCGGTTTTCAACTGGAT
>JAAYDG010000025.1 GCA_012729355.1 Clostridiales bacterium | reverse complement strand
TCGAAAGAGGGTCCGACATTTCCTATGCGAACTGCGGTCTGCCCTATTATGTGGGCGATGTGATCAAATCCCGGGAGGCTTTGTTTGTACAAACGCCCAAGACCATGCGCGACAAATTCAATATCGATGTGCGCACGCTCCAGGAGGTAACGCAAATCGACCGGGATGCGAAGATTGTCACCGTTCGGAATCTGCAAACAGAAGAAACGTATACGGAAACCTACGACATACTGGTGCTGTCCACCGGATCGACGCCCCTGCGTCCGCCCATTCCCGGTATCGACGGAGAGCGGCTCCTGACGCTTTGGAACGTAGTGGATACAGATCGGATCAAAGAAGCCATCGAAAAGTGGAACGTAAAAACGGTCACCGTGGTCGGCGGCGGATTCATCGGCCTGGAAATGGCCGAAAATCTCCACGGGCTGGGGATTCAGGTTACCCTGGTGGAAATGCTGGACCAGGTCATGGCTCCGCTGGATTTCGAAATGGCGCAGCTGCTCCACGAAAACCTGTGGCAAAACGGCGTGGATCTTCGCCTGGGCGACGGCGTATCCACGTTTGAGAACAAAGAAGACTCTGTTCTGATCAACCTGAGCAGCGGAAATCAGGTCGAGACAGAGCTGGTGATCCTGTCCATCGGTGTGCGACCCAACAGCCAGCTGGCCAAAGCCGCCGGACTGGAGCTGAACGCCCGGGGCGGTGTCGTCACAGACAAAGAAATGCGCACTTCGGATCCGAACATATACGCTGTGGGCGATGTGGTCCAGGTGGAGGATTTTATCAGCAAGGAACCCGCCATGATCCCGCTGGCAGGGCCCGCCAGCAAACAGGGCCGTATCGTGGCCGACAATATTGCCGGCGCTCACGAAGAATACAAGGGTACCCAGGGTACTTCCGTTGCCCGGGTGTTCGACCTGACGGCCGCCAGCACCGGCGCCAACGAAAAAGCGCTGATCCGGCAGGGCCTGGTCAAGGGAAAAGACTATCAGACGCTGATCATCAATCAGAATTCTCATGCATCCTATTATCCCGGCGCGACACCCATGCGGCTGAAAATGATTTTTTCCATGGATGGAAAAAAGATCTACGGCGCACAGATCGTGGGCATCCACGGTGTGGATAAGCGGATCGACACTCTGGCTACAGCCATTCGCCTCAACGCTTCCACAGAGGATCTGAAGTACCTGGAGCTGGCCTATGCGCCGCCTTATTCTTCGGCCAAGGATCCTGTGAACATGGCCGGATTTGTGGCGGAGAACGTGTTGAAGGGCATGGTGGTCTTCGCAGATTGGGACTATCTGGAGAAGCATCCCGATGCAGTGCGTCTGGATGTGGGCGAAGAGGCCGAACGGATGGCCTTTGCCATGCCGGATTCGATTCATATTCCCCTGGGGCAGCTGAGAGAGCGGATGGGGGAGCTGGACAAAGATGCCGATATCGTAATGTTCTGCAACATCGGTGTCCGTTCTTACAACGGCGCAAGAGTGCTCATGCAGAACGGATTCAAAAATATCAAGCTTTATCCCGCCGGATCAAGGTTTTACCGATCCACACACTATCAGAATTTTCAGGAGGACAATATGCCTATCCAAAACGAACCTCAGGAAACCGCTTCCGCGGCGCCGGCACCCATGGCGACCGTGAACATCGACTGCAGCGGCATGCAGTGTCCGGGCCCGCTCATGAAAGTGAACGAGGAGATCGGCAAAATGGCGGAGGGCGAAGTGCTGGAAGTGACGGCTTCGGATCCGGGCTTTACCCGGGA
>JAAYDG010000169.1 GCA_012729355.1 Clostridiales bacterium | reverse complement strand
CCCATCGGTCCGTCGGGTAAAGGGCTCACGTTACAGAACGTCGTCAGACCGAATTCTTCTTTGGCCATCTTTGCGCCGTCCAGCGCTTTGCGCCAAGGCATCCCAAAACCTGTAATGAAAATTTTCGCATCCCTCATCGCCTCCATGGCGCTGTGGATCTCTTCTTCTGTGAGGAATTCGCAGGCACTGTCTCCATCGACAATGGTGTTGTATCCTTCTTCGTCGATCATGATCAGTCCGGTTCCCGTGGCCACATCCTCATCAAAAATCATAAAGGTAGCGTCCACGCCGGATTCCTCCAGCCATTTTTTCCCCATCTCTCCCCAGGGATCACAGCCCACCTTGCCGATATAGCCGGTGGAGATGCCCAACCTGCCCAGGGCGACGGAAACCGTCACGCCTTTGCCGCCGTCCTCTTCCACTCTCCAGTTTTTCGCCGCCAGGGTCTCTCCCCGCCGGGGCAGCCGCTTGACATGGCAGACCTGACCGACGCCGTGGCTGTTGAGTACGATCACATCCACTTTACCCATCATCGTCTCCTTTACCGGCCGATGTCCAGCTCTTTCATGGTTTGATCGATGCCGGCCTTCACTTCGTCGGACACGTAATCCTGATGGGCGGGCATCCTGGACCGCTTGACCACCGGCCCGCCGGAAAACTTCTGGGCATACATGTATGCGGCGTTGAAGGGAGCTTTTTTAAGGGCGTTGCGGATCTTCAGGATCCGGTTCTGAGCTTCCAGGCATTTTTCCCAGTCGCCGGCCAGGCCGTAATCGACCACCTCCTTCATCTGTACGGGAAAGGGCACTGCCATAAAGGACACGCAACCCACGGCCCCCATGAGCACCGCCAGCCCGTCGGTGGCATCGCAGCCGCCCAGAAAGTCAAATTCGTCTTTGTCGATGCGGAGCATCACCTGCATAAAGTGGATCATATCCGTTGTGGCATCCTTGTAGCCTCGGAAATTCGGCACGTCTTTCCAGAGCCGTTCCAGCGTGTCAGGATCAAACAGGGTGCCCATCTGGACGCTGTTGTAGATGTAGCATGGCTTGTCGCAGAAAGAGATCAGTTGCCTTGCCCAGTCGTACAACGCTTCGGGGGTGTGGCGGAAGTAGGGCGGCGCACTGATGCAATAGCAGTCGCAGAGACCGCTGTCCATATAGAGCTTGAGCAGTTCCTTGTTTTGCAGCAGCGATTCTTCAAAGGAACAGCCCATGATCACACTTTCGGGCCCCCCGTGTTCCCGGACGATTCCGAGAAGCTTCATTTTTTCCTCGTTGGAAAGGCAGTGACTCTCGGCGCCCAAACCGTTGACGAAAAAGTTGTTTACACCGCTGGATACCTGAAAATCCACCAACTCGCCCATCATTTGATAATCGATGGAGCCCTCTTCGTCGAAAGGGGTGATCAGCTCCGTGAACAGTCCTTTTACATAATGCTTTGCCATATGAACCTCCTTGCGCAAAACGGGCCGCTGAAGAGCGGCCCGTATGACTCGTGATAAATGT
>JAAYDG010000168.1 GCA_012729355.1 Clostridiales bacterium | reverse complement strand
CGCCGACGCCGTACAGACGATCGCCGCGGATCTCTCCTTCGGGATTTCGGGTCCACCCCTGGCACAGATTCACTGTATCCAGGTGTCCGTTGATATGGATCACCGGACCCTCTCCGGAGCCTTTCAGCTCCAGTACTACATTTTTCCCGTGGAAATCCGTTATTTTGTCCTCGTGGTACTCACGAATTTCTGCCGGAAGAGCCTGCCGAAGAAGCCATTCCTTGACAAAGTCCATAATCCGGTCTTCCCCGAAGTAGGGGCTTTGGATCTCTACAAGCTGCCGCAGCAGGGATGTTGTGTCCTTCTTAGATATCATCTTCCTGAACCTTTCCTGCGTCCTCCATAAATATGAATCTGCCGGTTGCTGCATAAATGATAGCGATCACCGGAACAAACAAGGCCAGGAAAGTATACGGCAGATAGTCCAAAGTTGCAACCCCCAGCACGCCGGAGAAGTACACGCCGCACAGGCCCCAGGGGACCAGGGGAGAGGTGACCGTCGCGGCATCTTCGCAGGTCCTGGAGGCGACGCTGGTTTTGATGCCCAGTTTTTTGTAGGCCGGCAGGAACATTCTGCCGGGGATCATGATGGCCACATATTGGCTGGCGGAGAGCATATTCACGGCGATCGCCGAAAATACGTGGGTGATGATGAGTTTTCCCGGGGTGTTGGTGATGCCGATCATCTTGTTGAGAAGCGTGTCCAGCACGCCGGTCTTTTCCAGGATGCCGCCGTAGCTCAAGCCCAGGTACCCCAGGGAAACGGTCCACATCATGGCCTGGATGCCGCCGCGGTTCAGCAGCTTGTTCACTTCGAAGATCCCGGTGTCGATGCTGAAGCCGTAGTTCATGTAGCCCATCATCTCGTAAAGGCCCCGCCCCTGGAAGAGCATGGCCAGGAGCATGCCGAAGATCGCCGCGATGACCATGGCAGCCAGGGCGTTGATCTTTTTGACGGCCATAAACACCACCGCGATCATGGGCAGCAGGCTGATGAACATGTAGAGCGGCGACATGTTGAAGTTGGCGGTCAGTCCGTCCAGGATCAGATCCACGGTGGCCGTGTCGATGTTGTCCGCCGAATACCGGAACCCGATGACCGTGTAGAGCGCGATGGAAATAATAAATGCGGGGATCGTGGTGTAGAACATGCTCTTGATATGGTCGAACAGGTTGGCTTCGCAGACACCGGCCGCCAGGTTCGTGGAGTCGGACAGCGGAGACAGCTTGTCGCCGATGATGGCGCCGCTGATCACCGCCCCTGCCGTCAGCGGAGCGGGAATGCCCAGCCCCAGGCTGATGCCCATAAAGGCCACGCCGAAGGTGGCGCCGGTGGTATAGCTGCTTCCGGTGGCGATGGAGGCCATGGAGCAGACCAGCGCGGCGGTGAGCAGGAAGAAGGTGGGACTGATGATCTTAAGGCCCACATAGATCAGCGTCGGAATGGTTCCTGCCGCGATCCACGCCGGGATCAGCATTCCGATAAACATCAGGATCAGCATGGGGATCGTGGCGATCCCGCAGCCGTGAAGGATGCCCTCTTCGATGGCTTTCCACTTTGTGCCCGTCAGCATCAGCGCGATCGCTGCCGCCGCCGAAGCGAACACCAGCGTCAGATGGATGTCGGGGCTCCCGTACACAGCGACCTGCACCACAAGGGCGATAAACAGGAATGCGACGATCAGCAGAGAAATACCGAATGTTGGTTTTTTGGATTCTGTTTGGTTCATCTTAATAACCCTCCTTGTACCTCATTCTAGCAAGGAGGAATTTTACACTGCGTTTATGATTGTGTTTTTCCGTGGTTTATTCAGCACTTTTTAGAAAAAAACCTGTGTGGCGCAAACGGCTTTTAAACACAGCTTAAACCCTGCGCCCGGCCGTCTGAAAAGAAAACCGCCGCGGAATCTTCCGCGGCGGCAGTGCTCTGTGCTATTCCACCTCCAGTGTCAGCTGGTCGTCCTTGGGAGCCTCCTGCTCCGGCGTCCCGTTTTCTGCTTCCTCCAGATCCACTTCCTCTTCCCGAATCGCCTTGGCCATGGTGACGATGATGGATTCCTCCTGGACACGCATAATGCGCACGCCCTGGGTGGTCCGTCCCAGTCGGGACACTTCTCCGGCCTTGATGCGGATGATGATCCCGTCGGAATTGATCAGGAAGACATCGTCGT
>JAAYDG010000167.1 GCA_012729355.1 Clostridiales bacterium | reverse complement strand
GATGCCGAAAGATAGATCAGGACTCCCACCACAAAGCCCAGGGCCATCCCCAGGAGGGGATCGCTGAGCCGGCTCACAAAGGGATAAGAGAGCAGCGCGCCCGCGGGCGTGGTGAGCGCTGCCACGAAAAATGCCAGGATCCCGGCTTTCCTTTTGTCGAACCCACCGGCGCTCAATACGGAAAAAGTGATCACACCTTCGGCAAATTCGTGGGCAACCAGGCCGACGCCGGCCAGCAATCCCGTATAGATGTTCACGCTGAATGCCACTGTATAGATGATCCCGTCGATGAACGAATGGATCCCGATCCCCTGAAGGGCGGTAATGCCGAACGCCAGAGAAGGTTTTCCGGTCCTGTGTTCGATCAGTTTGTTGCTGAAAAACAGGAACACGAATCCCAACAGAGCGGCAAAACCGGCTCCGGAATTCTTTTCGATCGCTTCGGGGAATGCGATCAGCAGCGGCGAGGAAATCAACACCCCGGCTGCAAAGCACATGAAGTACTTCTTATTCTTGTGTGCCCATTCGATATTGTTGTAGACCAGCCAGATCCCCGCACTGTTGACGACCATCGCGCCCGTGGCAAACAAAAGGATCCAGGTGAATGTTTCGGATGTCATTCTCTTTCTCCATGATCGATGCCGGGATCCCATTCCCCGGCCGGATGATTCAGACCGTGCCTGATCGCCCGCCATTCCGGAAGGTATTGGTCCATATATCCGTAAAACACGGCATTGTGCCCTTTTTCTTTCAAGTGAACCAGCTCGTGCACGACCACATATTCCAGACATTCCGGCAACTTCCGGGCCAACCGCAGGTTGAACCAGAGCCGCTTCTCCTTCGTATTGCAGGTCCCCCAGCGGGTCCGCATATTTTTTACCCTGACAGACCCGGCTTCAACTCCTACTATGTTTTCCCACTTTTGAATCAGTTCCGGGAGAGCGGCTTTCAATTGTCGGCGGTACCATTCCGTCATGATGCCCGCCCGCTGGCAGGCTGTGCTCGCTTCACGGACCGTCATATATAAACGATCTCCCTCAAGTTCAACGCAATGGGTGCGACCGTACAGGATCTCCAGCGTGCAGAGTCTTCCCCAGACCGGGAGCATGTCCCCTGAAATGTATTCGGGGTCCGACGGCCGGGGATGGCTCCGAATCCGATCTGCATGGCGTTGGATCCAGTTGCTTTTTCCGGAGACAAAACGGTGTATCACATCATTTCCGGTATACAAAGGGACGGAAATGTGCACACGACCGTCGGGCGGCCGCACCGTCAGGTGCATGTTCTTGATCTTCTTTCTCTGCACTTCTACTTCGATACCTGATATCAGCAATTTCTCTGCCATTGTCCTTTTGCCCACTGCGTTCTAAAATCGGAAAGGCGGCAAGGCTTTTCCGGTCTGCGTATAGTACACTTCGCCGAGTTCGCCCTGACTTTGAAAATAAAGCAAGCCGTTGGCGGATCCGGCGAGAACGACCGCGTCTGTTGTGGAGATCGTGGAAAGCGTGTCTCCGAAAGCATCGAAGACAGACGTCTGCGTATCCGTGTTCTGCACAGCGTACACACCGCCGCCCAGATCAAACACACGGTTGTTGAACCGGAAGGTTTCGGTGCGCACCACTTGGCAGGGGTTGAGGCCATCGCACCGGATTACATCATAAGTGCGGGGATTTTCGCCGACCCAGCCGATATAGAGATCGTCGCCCACGTACGCCATGGCATTTTCGTACGTTTCCGACAGCACCTTTCCTTCGTCGTCTTCCAGACGGTACCAACCGGTTTCGATCTGCACGATCTGCGCCGGTCCGTGCTCCTGTACGGGATACGTTTTGCCTGTCACGTCCTCCAGTGTTTTGTTCGGCCAGGTTTGGCCCGTTTCGATGTCAACGACACCATAAACCGGAGCTTCCGGACTCTGCGTCCAATCGCTGAGGGCTACCCACACATAGGGCTCGTCGATCTGTGCAGAGTGAAATTTCCCTTCCGCTCCCCATAGGTCCGTAAGCAGCGTACGTCCTTGCGGATCGATCAAATGGCCGTACGTTACCCCGACACCCACATTGTCGATCACGAATCCGATCGATGCATCCCGATCCGCCAGGTGACCGACCTCCTCTTTCGTATGCGGGTTCAAAGAAGAATCGATCCAGCCACGGAGGCTGCTCATGGTGTAGTCGGAATAAACCGGATAGTAGTCCGGTTCGTTTTGCACGGGATTGGAGGATGCCCGTCCGTCGGTATAATACAAGCGGAGCACAGTCAAAATGGCCTGTTCTCTCGTATACCCGCCCTCCGGGGCAAATGTGTTCCCGCCCATGCCGTTAACCACATTGTGCCGGTAGCACCAGTTGACAGGCGCACGGGCATCGCTTCGGATCTCGGCGCCGTCTTCCCAACTGTGAGGCATGTCCGTGGATGCGTACCCCCGATAGACGGTGGTAATCATCTCATCTTCGTTGATGACCCAGGGCGCAAACACTTCACAGGCTTGATACAACATTTTGGCGGCCTGCTGACGGGTCAGCGGATCGTTCCCAACCATGTCTTGGGCGACAGAATCCTCCATGCGCGGCAACTGCATCACCAGAGAGGCGAATTCCGCCCGGGTGATGGGCTTGGTATAGTCGCTCTGAAATTCTGCAGGCACCAGGCCCAGTTCGATAGCCGTCTGCACTTCCGCGGCGGCCCAGTTGGAAGGCTGATCCTCAGCCAGGACCGGTACGGCGGAAAACAGAATCAGGAGTGTTATGATCGCTGCATCCATATACTTCTTCATTATGATCTCCCTTCAGAATCGCCTGTGTTGCTCATTTATCGTACCACATTCCGACAAGTTTGAAACAGGAGAATGAGGAACTCAAGCAATTATTGCGGAGATTTTTTTCATTTTCCGGTTTCCGTGTTACAATCATACAAGGCAGTGCCGCAGATCAATGCCTGCGGCGCCGGTTGTCACAATACATGGGGAGGATGTCGTATGCAACGTGTTGAATATGGAAAAACAGGAAAAAAAATGACCCGACTGGGATTCGGCGTGTTACGCCTGCCTTCGGAAATCCGGGGCAAGGAGATCGTCTATGACGAAGACAAAAGTATCGATGTGATCCGTTATGCCATCGACGCAGGCATCGATTATTTCGATACAGCGCCTTCGTACTGCGGAAAGCGGAGCCAGTCCATTCTGGGCAGGGCGATCGCAGGGAAGCGCGATCAGCTGTATCTGTCTACCAAATTCGACACCAACGGCCCGGATTTGATGAACCAGTTTGAAAACTCGTTGAAAGAACTGGGGACCGATCATATCGATTTCTATCACTTCTGGAGTATGAAGCTGGATTATTTTGCAGACAAAGGACTGGCAAAAGGCGGCCCTATGGATCAGATGACGAAGCTGAAGGAAGAAGGCCTGATCGGCCACATCGCTTTTTCCTCCCACGACACGCCGGAAAATATCATGGAGATCATCCGCCGCGGCGAAGGACGCTTCGAAGCGCTGCTGTGCCAGTACAATCTGCTGGACCGGAGAAACGAAGAAGTGATGGCTTTTGCCAAATCCCGGGGGATGGGGGTTTCGGTGATGGGCCCCATGGGCGGCGGTCGTCTGGGAAGACCCTCGGAATTGATGGATGTGCTCCCCGACGGGACCAGCACGGCCTCGGCGGAGACGGCGCTGCGCTTCGTGTTTTCCAATCCCGATGTGGACATTGCCCTTTCGGGCATGAACACCCGGGCAATGATCGATGAAAACATCCTGGCGGCCGACGATCCCCGGCCGCTCTCCGATGAGGAGCACAAGCACATCGATGCCGTGGTGGAAGAGAAGAAGAAATTGACCGATCTGTACTGCACGGCCTGCAATTACTGCATGCCCTGCCCGGCCGGCATCAATATCCCGGAAGTGTTCAAAATATATAATTATCACCGCATCTACGGGCTCACGGAGTATGCCCGACGACAGTACGCGCTGATCGGTGCCGACGGTGATCTGGATTTTCAAAATGCTTCGGCGTGCACCGGCTGCGGCCTGTGTGAAAAGCAATGTCCGCAGAAACTGAGCATCCGGGAGGAACTCAAAAAAGCGCATGAGGCCTTGGCATAGCAAACAGAAAGCTCGTCCGCCATGAATACGGACGAGCTTTTTTATGTCTTTTGTCTTACTTGTAGAGCATGTTCGCAATCTTGATGAAATCCGCATCCCGTTTCGAGATGACTTCCGCACCCCG
>JAAYDG010000166.1 GCA_012729355.1 Clostridiales bacterium | reverse complement strand
GAACAGGTCCAGACTCACGTTCTGATTGTCGATGAGACCGGATTCTTTCCAGTTGTAAGCGTAACTGCGCAGGATTCGCTGGAATTGCTTTCTTCCTGTAGCGAAACCGATCCCGACTTTTATTTTTCCGTTTTTCATATCCTTCCCCCTTTCTGCAAGTATAATATAAGCAGTCGGTGGACTGCAATGAAGCGATACGCGGCGAATTATGGTAAAGTATACCATAAAATCCGAATTCATGAAAGGATTCTCACCCATAGGGCTGCTTTCCTTCGAGAAACAAGTGGAATGCGGAGAATGTTGTCAATCGCAGAAGCAGCGGATATAATGGGCCGAGACATGGGATTTGCGTACAGGACAAAAAAGCAAAGAGGAGAACAGATGAACAAAAAAAATATCAGGATCGCAGGCTTTACAGGCAGCCTTCGACAGGGTTCCTACAACAAAGCCGCTTTGAGAGCGGCCGGAGAACTGATGCCCGATGGTTCAGAGTTGGAAATCGTTGACCTGGCCGATCTCCCGTTTCTGAACGAAGATGTGGAAGCCGCAGGCGTTCCCGTATCGGTGGAAGCATTCAAGCAAAAGCTGGGCGGCGCCGATGGCGTTTTGATCGCTACGCCGGAGTATAATTATTCGATTCCTCCCGTATTGAAAAATGCTCTGGATTGGGCCTCAAGAGGCAAAGAGCCTCCACTGTACGGAAAGCCCCTGGCGATCATGAGCGCATCGCCGGGCATGTTCGGGGGTGCCAGAGCTCAATATCACTTGAGACAAGTTTGCGTTTCATTGAATCTGATCCCGCTCAACAAACCGGAAGTAATGATCGCCCGTGCAAATACGAAATTCAGCGCAGAGGGTGTCCTGGAGGACGAACGGACCCGTCAGGCTATCAAAAAGCTTCTCGAGGCGCTGGTTTTGAGCGTTCGGAAAAGCCAGGAGAAATAGAATGAAAAAAACAGGAATATTGATCGTAGTTCTCCTGCTGTTTTTTGCTGCAGGCTGCGGAGCTCCCGTGGAAGAGCCGCCGGACAGAGTTCCTGTTTCGGAGGGCGTGGTAGATGCGCCCGAAGCAGTGGTCCGGTGGGCGCAGTACGAGATCGACCAGCTGGTGCGCATGCTGGAAACAGACGGGTTTTACGGATCTGAAGAAGCCGGCTTGATCACCGTGGATATTCTGGACAGCCGGATCATCGATCTTCGACTGGAAAGAGAACTGCCTTTCCATCAGGAAAGTACGCTAAAACTGTACGCATTGGATTTTCGACTGCAGCCCGGGGAACTGCCCGATAAGACGCTGTTTATTCTGGACGAAGAGAGTTGGATTCCTTCGGACCACAATTTTATCTATGGCGATGCCAACGGCGCCGAGCTGCAACAAGGCCAGCTGTATCTGTTGATCACCGAGAGCGAGGCCGAGCCTTTCAGCGCGGGCATCCGCCGCGCTGAGGTGCTGACCGATGAATGGAGCAAGGATCTTCAGGCTTATTTCGGTTATCCGCCGGGCGTCCACTTCGACGATTCTCCTGCGGCGATCCAGGCCATTCACGATTACTGGAAGTGGGATGAGGAATGGTGCTTCACGATGCCCAACGAAGAATGGGCAGACGGCGACTGGAGCACGGGGCTCGGATATGCCCACGAATGGGGATTGGGGATCCCTTACGAATTTTTCGGATGGGAAGAAGAACCGGCTCAGGATCTGGTGGCTCTGAACTTTGCCATCGTTCAGAGGCGGTACTACAAAGGATTGACCGTGGTCACTTTCGATGGCTTTTACGGCGATGACCAACTGGGCCCCAATTTCTCACCGATCCAGTACATCGCCTGCACCCAGCCGGACTGCACAACCTCCCGGGGCGTTTCCGTGGGAGACACCGTCGAAGCGGTGCAAACAGCCTATCCGGAAGCCTTCTGGAACGATGAGGTTCTGGTTTATGCGCCGGAGGGGACCAATCGCTCCATTCTGTTTATCGTTAAAGACGGCACTGTGGTCCAGATCGACATGGCTGACGGATTGGACGGACAATATACAACACCGGCCGGGATCATCCCGACCGGTGCGTAACGGCGTTCAGTGTTCGTCGATGTATCGGCTCACGGCTTCGTGATAGACATCGATTCGGGTTTCTTGCGGATCGGTGTCTTCATCCAGAAGCAGATCGACCATGTGATGCGGCGTTTTTCCGCCGATCGCCATGGATTTGATGCAGGAGACACAATAGACCGCCACATCTTGACAGGGCATCTGTGACGCCCTCTTTTTTTGCATTTCCGTCACTTTGTCGATGGGGATGTGCGAATAAAAATTGTCTCCGCAGCAGATGGATCTCGTGCCGCTGAATTCAGATTCCACGATGTCGATCTTCATTTTCCGCAACAGACTTCTGACAGCGGCGTGCACCTGGGGTTTTGGCCTGTAGGAACAGGAGTCGTGAACGGATACGCGCAACCCCGAATGGTCGGGCAGCGGGAGTCCGTCGATACTGTCCAGCACTTCCCAGAGAGAAATGGTTCGGAT
>JAAYDG010000024.1 GCA_012729355.1 Clostridiales bacterium | reverse complement strand
CCGTTACGCACCGGTCGGGATGATCCCGGCCGGTGTTGTATATTGTCCGTCCAAGCCATCGGCCATGTCGATCTGGACCACCGTGCCGTCTTTAACGATAAACAGAATGGAGCGATTGGTCCCCTCCGGCGCATAGACCAGAACCTGATCATTCCAGAAGGCTTCCGGATAGGCTGTTTGCACCTCTTCGACGGTGTCTCCCACGGAAACGCCCCGGGAAGTCCTGCAGTCCGGCTGGGTGCAGGCGATGTACTGGACCGGCGAGAAGTTGGGACTTACTTGGTCATCGCCGTAAAAACCATCGAAAGTGACCACGGTCAAGCCTTCGTAGTACCGCCTCTGAACGATGGCAAAGCTCAGGGCCACCAGATCCTGAGCCGGTTCTTCTTCCCATCCGAGAAATTCGTAAGGGATCCCCAAGCCCCATTCATGGGCATAGCCGAGCCCCGTGCTCCAGTCGCCGTCAGCCCATTCTTCGTTGGGCATGGTGAAACACCATTCCTCATCCCACTTCCAGTAATCGCGAATGGCCTGGATCGCCTCGGGAGACTGGTCGAAGTGAACGCCCGGCGGATAGCCGAAATAAGCCTGAAGATCCGTAGCCCATTCGCCGGTCAGCACCTCAGCGCGGCGGATGCCCGCGCTGGAAGGCCCGGCTCCGTTCTCGGTGATCAGCAGATACAGCTGGCCTTGTTTCAACTCGGCGCCGTTGGCATCTCCATAAACGAAATTGTAATCCGAAGGGATCCAATCCTCTTCGTCCAGAATGAACAGCGCCTCATCGGGCAGTTCCCCTGGCTGCAGCCGGAAATCCAATGCGTACAGCTTTAGGGTGCTTTCCTGATGGAAAGGCAGTTCTCTTTCCAAGTGGAGATCGAAGATCTGGCTGTCCAGAATATCCACGGTGATCAAGCCGGCTTCGTCAGATCCGTAAAACCCGTCTGTTTCCAGCATGCGCACCAGCTGGTCGATCTCGTACTGCGCCCACCGGACCACTGCTTCGGGCGCATCCACCACGCCCTCCGAAACAGGAACTCTGTCCGGCGGTTCTTCCAGAGGACCTCCGCAGCCTGCAGCAAAGAGCAGCAGGAGAGTTCCGAGCAATAATCCTAGTTTTTTCATTCTATTTCTCCTGACTTTTCCGGATGTTCAGGATCAGCGCCTCAAGCAGTTCCTGTATGCCCCGAAGAGCCCTTTCGTCCTCCAGAACGCCTTCTGCGCTCACCTTGGTGTGAGCGCTGCTGATCATCACCTCCGGCTTGTTCACCGGGATCAGATTCAATGAAACGCACACTTGCCTCAGGTGATACTGCGCCCGGGCGCCGCCCAGCATGCCCGGCGACGCGCTCAGGATCGCCAGGGGTTTTCCGTACAGTGGAGGCTCTTTGCCTCTTGAGGCCCAATCCAGAGCATTTTTCAATACGGGAGGAATCGAATAATTATACTCCGGCGTAGCGATCAGGATCCCGTCCGCCTCAGCCAGCTTCTTCTTGAAAGCTTCCACGGGTCCGGGGATCCCCAGGGCTTCCGCATCTTCATTCAAAAAAGGAATATCCGCCAGATCGATGATCTCCAGTTCTGCGCCCTCCGGCATCAGCTCCCGGGCGGCTCTGAGCGCCGCTTTGTTGAAAGAGCCCTGCCGAAGGCTGCCGGTGAATCCTGCGATTTTCATGATATTGTTCTTCATCTTTTTCTCCTGTCATTCTTTGCATTATGCGCACATGTCTGTACGTTTGGGTTTATTGTATCATGTAATGCTGCAACTTTATAGCCGGATTCGCACCGGGTCCGAAGCGGTTCGGATCGGAAAGGCCTACAAAATGTTCAGGATTTATGGTATACTTTACCAGCACAAAACGCTTGCCGCTTCACCGCAGCCTGCCGGCTGCACTGTCTGCTCGACAGAAAGGGGGTACGATATGGACAACGGCATAAAGAAAGTCGGCATCGGCTTTGCCACGGGAAGAAAGCAATTCCAGCGGGTCCTGCGCAGTTATGCCTACAACTGGAAAGAATCCGGCCTCATCGACAATCAGAACGTGAGTCTGGACCTGTTCGTAGCGTACGATCTGAAGTACAAAAATACCAAGCGTTCCGATTACACGCAAATGAGCGCGGATATCGCCCGGTTCATCGACGACAAGTTCTTTATCGGTATCAAGGAAGTGGAAAAAGTCAAAGCCGATTTAACGGCCCAAGGCGTGGCGAGCCCCGAAGAACTGTCTCTGGTCTTCGGCAGCGGCTACGCGGCACAGCGCAATATTATTTTATATTATGCCGTGAAGAATCAAGTCGACTACTTGCTGTTTCTGGACGATGACGAATACCCCATGGCAGCTACGAAAAACCGGGATACAGTGATCTGGAGCGGCCAGCACGTATTGAAAACCCATCTGGACAACATCGGAGAAGCCGACATCACCCACGGATATCACTGCGGATACATCTCGCCGATCCCCTACCTTGAATTCGACGAGCGCATGGGGGAAGAAGATTTCCGCTCCTTCATCAAAGCCATCAGCAATGACATCGTCAACTGGGAAACGATCAAGAGCGTCATGAAAAACGGCGGCGTATCCTATGCCAGTACGGAAATCCTCAAGCAACTAGAGGTTTTGGATGTACCGGAGATCAAAAAAGCGAAATTCATTTCCGGATCCAATCTGTGCCTCAATTTGACAGAGCCGGATCGGATCTTTCCGTTCTACAATCCTCCGGGTGCCCGGGGAGAAGACACATTTTTGAGCACCTGTTTGAGCGACAGGATCGTTCGGAAAGTTCCCTGCTACGCATTTCATGACGGATTCGCTTCGTACAGCCAGCTGCTTTCCGGAACGCTTCCCACTCGGCTGAAGCCGGTCCGTTGCGACTCCGACAAAGTGGTCAGGCGCTTCCACGCCGCCTGCGTGGGATGGATCCGATACAAACCTCTTCTGTTGTACATCACCGACCGGGCGTCGTACAGAGCGCATATCGAAGACATGAAAGCACGTTTGGAAAAAACGATTCCGCACATCTGTGCCTACTTCGGGACAAGATCCTTTCAAAGCATCATGAAGGAACTGAAAAAATACGATAAAAATGTGGAAACTCATTATCAGGGATTTCTGGACACTCAGCGTGTCTGGGCCGATATCATCCGCTCGCTGCAACAGGAAAGAAGGTGACGTATCATGCCAAAGGGTGAACCAAAGACAAAGAGTGCACTGTTTTATAAGCGGGTCGTATTTTTCTCCCGCATCGCCGGATTGGCCGTAGCCGCTTTCGGCATCCCTTTTTATTTGGGGTACAGCAGCCCGTTGCCCTTCTCGAATCCGACCTATACACTCATGGACAACGTATGGCTGATCATTTTCCCCTTTATGTTCGTCGGACTGATCGTAGGTCTGTTCTTCCAGAAGACCGGCGGTCTTCTGGTGTCGATCCCTCTGGCCGTCGGACTGCTGCTGGGATTGGCCGCCGGCCAGGGATTGGTCTTGCACATGCTGGTGCCGCTTACCGTGGGGATTCTTTATCTGGTCATCGGCTTTTCCAAAGCATATAAGAAGAATCAAAAGGCCGACACAAAATAAAAAGCGCCGCTTCACTGCACCGCAAGCCTACGGCTTGCGGTTTTTTAATCCGGTGATGCGAATCGTTCGACCCGCGAAATCGATCAGCCCCTCTTTGCGCATCCGGGCAAGTTCCCGGGAAAGAGACGTCCGCTGAACACCGATCTTCTCGGCCAGAGCCGTTTTGCTCATAGGCAGAACGATACAATCGGATTCCTGGGATTTTCGCTCATAGTCCAGGAAGCTGACCAGGCTTTCCCGAATCGTCCTGTTCACGTAGTGCTTGATTCGGTCTCCCAATACCACGGCATGATCCGAAATGTACGCCAAATAGAGCCGCAGGAATGCAGGGCAGCCGAGAAACAGATCGAACAGGCAATCCTTTTCGATGTTCAAAATCACAGTATTCTCTTTTGCGGTGATCGTCATGGGATAACGCGGATTCTGAGAAAACAGCAGGTTGCCGCCCAGAATCTCATCCCTTGGAAATTCCGCGATCACCATCAGATTTCCTTCTTCGTCGATCCGCTCCACCGAGACCTTCCCGGTCAGAATGATTTCCATCTTCGTGCATGTCTCGTCGGAAAAATGAACGACTTGCTCTTTATCGTAGCGCCGCACCGTAAATCGACCGTCTTTCATGCACGCTCGGATCGTTTCTTCGCCCAATGGCCCCAGCAGTGTACTTTCCAAGGCCTCTTTAATATATTTCTCCATGATGTCCCTCACCTGTTACAAAGGTAACAGTTTTTTTTTCATTATACCTTTATAATCGACCTGAAACAACAAGGAGGATGTGATGGATATTTTCATACTGTCGGGCCGATCTACGCTGCCTTTCCCATCGGGAAGATGCTTCTTCAAAAGGGCGCAAGCGTGGCCAATATCGTGGTGATCATGTCCGTCCAAAGCCATCATACTGCATCTGAAGGAGGAAAATACCTCATGAAACCCAAAGACTCTCTCATTCGCATCGCTTTCCTGGCCTTGTTCCTCTTCCTGGTCGTGCGGGGCAAGATGATGCTCTGGTTGCTCCTGTTCGCCCTGAGCCTTCCCCTCGCACTGCTGTTCGGCCGACTGTACTGCGGATACGCCTGCCCGATCCACACCGTGATGCGGCCGATTTCCGCGCTGGCTCGAAAGATGGGATGGCAAACCGGGGATGCACCTCGTATTTTTACCGCCGGATACCTTCCCTGGGTTGCGCTTGCGCTCAGTATCGCCGCAACCGTCTTTGCCCGGAAAACGCTCCAGGTGAATCTGCCGATCCTGCTGTTTTGGATCGCAGCCGGAGCTATCATCGTTTTGCGCTATCCTCCCGAAGTCTTTCACAACGGAATCTGCCCTTTCGGCGCCTTGCAGAAAACCTTCGGGCGTTTTTCCCGCCGATCGAAACAGGTAGATCCTGTTGCCTGCGTCCGCTGCGGACTCAGTGAAAAAGCCTGCCAGGCCGATGCCATCCATCTCACCGGCCCCGACCACACCGCAACAGTAAACATTTCACTCTGTCACCAGTGCTCGTCCTGCAGCATCGCCTGCCCCAAAGATGCGATTGCGCATAAAAAAACGTTTGCCTGAAAAATAACGTTGCAAATACAACAGAATGATACGGGTTTTTGCTTTATACTGAAATTGAACTTTAGAAATCCTTGCATTTTTGTTGGTTCACACAATCGCTTCTGCTATACTTCATTTATAAGGAGGGAACGATCTTGGTAGAACAAGTATTTAAGCTGTCAACAGGCAACGAAACAGCTGTCGAACGCATCGTTTTTGATGAAAATGTGCACTACCTGCACATGGTTTTCAATCAGGGAGACGG
>JAAYDG010000165.1 GCA_012729355.1 Clostridiales bacterium | reverse complement strand
GGATAAAGTATTTTCCAGAGAACAGCTTCTGGAGGAAGTCTGGGGCTACGAATACTACGGAGATATTCGTACTGTTGACGTGACGGTCCGCAGGCTACGGGAAAAGCTGGAGGATGATCCCAGCGACCCTCATTACATTATGACAAAAAGGGGAATCGGCTACCATTTCAGGAGACCGTAACGGATGGATAAGGTCAGGCAGCACAGCAGTGTTAGATGGCGAATCGTACTGATTTATTTTTTGCTGGTCTTTATTGCCATGACTATTGTTTCCGTGTTTCTGCTGGATCAGATGAAGACCTATCAGATCAACGCGGTACGGGACAACCTCACCAAGACCATCCACGAAAGCAACCTCCTGACTTCTCTGGGCCGTTACGAGGAATTGGCCTCCAACAAAGCCGAAATCCAAGCCAACCTGGATGAAAACTGGAGCCGCAGCTTCGCCGAGGAACTGTCGGTGGTCTGCCGGGACTTTTCCGTTTGCGCTTCCACCAACCCCAATATCGTGGGGCGGGACGCCCGGGATGTCTTTGATCCCGGCATTCTTCTCAATACGTTCGTGACGGGAGAAGGCAGCGAGTCCGATTCTGTGATTTCGGAGAATATTCCGGTCAAGAATATGAGCTACCCTATCCTCTCCGAACAGACCGGCGGGGTGTCGGGCGTGGTATACGTCCGGGCCGACCTGTCCAGCATCAGCAGTTTTCTTTCCCAGTCCAAACTGATTTTCGTCCAGGCGATGTTCCTGGCGCTGATCATCACTGTGCTTCTGGGCTTTGTGATCGCCCGCAGCATCACCGTTCCCATCAACGACGTCACGCGCACGGTGCAGCGCATGTCCCAGGGAGATTTCAGCCAGCGGGTCCAGGTAAAATCCGACGACGAGATCGGTCAGCTGGCCCAGATGTTCAACCTGCTTCGTGAAAAACTGGATTTTACGCTTTCGGAGATCTCCAATGAAAAGAACAAGCTGGAGACGATCCTCACCTATATGGCCGACGGACTGATCGCCATCGACCTGGAGGGTCTGGTGCTCCACGCCAATCCGGCAGCCAGGGACATCCTGGGCATTGACGAAGAGGAGGATCTCACCAATGTGACCTACGACAGCCTTCTGGGCCACATTTCTCCCCGGATGAAGCTGTCTTACATTAAAGTAAACTGTGAGGAAGAAGGCGGGGAAGACACCTTCGACTACGGAGCAACCACCTTTGCGGTGCGCTACGACCGATTCAAGGACGACGACGGGAAGGATGTGGGCATTATCATCATCATGCAGGACATCACCGAACGTCAGAAGCTGGAGGACATGCAGACGGACTTCGTGGCCAACGTGTCCCACGAGCTCAAAACGCCCCTGACGACCATCAAAAGCTATACGGAGACGCTGCTGGACGGCGCCCTGGACGACCGGGCCACCGCGGTCAGATTCCTGAACATCGTGGATACGGAGGCGGATCGGATGAACCGTCTGGTCAAGGATCTGCTTCAGCTTTCCAGACTGGACCACCGCCAGGAAAAGTGGAACATCAAGGAGAGCAACATCCTGCCGCTGCTCAATACCGTGGCGACGAAGGTGGACATGACGGTCCGTCAAAAGCAGCTGCAGTTGAATCTTCTGTACGACAACGATAAGCAGATCCGGGTCCTCATCGATCGGGACCGGTTCGAACAGGTATTGATGAATGTGCTGTCCAACGCCATCAAGTACACAGACCGGGGCGGCCGCATCGACGTGGATGCTTTCGTGAAGAACTCTTTGGCCCACATCGTGGTCCGGGACAACGGGATCGGGATCGCAGAAGGAGAAGTGCCCAGAATATTTGAACGGTTTTACCGGGTCGATAAAGCCCGTTCCCGGGCCATGGGCGGCACGGGGCTGGGACTGGCCATCACCAAGCAGATCGTGGAAGAACACAACGGAACCATCGAAGCCGAAAGCCGGGAAGGAGAAGGGACGCAGATCACGATCAAGCTGCCCCTGGCCACCCGCAGGGGCAAGCGCAACATCGAATGAGCCGTCGGACGGCAGAGGCCATGAAAAAAAGCAGCAGGAGCGGCAGTCTTGGATACGACGAAGTCATCGATTTCGATCAGATCCGAAAAGAGCGCCGGGAAAAAAGAAAAGAAAAACTGGAGAAGAAAAAGCCTGCGGAAAAAGATGCTCTTACCAGACGAAAGGCAGCCAAGCGGCGGCGCTTTATGATCCTGTGCACTGCCGGAATCCTCTTCGTCTCTGCGGTGGTGGTTTCCGCGGGGATCAATCTGTGGAATCTGCATCAGGAAAAACAGGAGACCCAGGCGGCTTTGGATGCGCTGATGCAAAAGCAGGCCGAACTGAAAAACGAATTGTCTCAGCTGGACAACGAAGAATACATTGAACAGGAGGCCCGTTCAGAGCTCCACATGATCTTTCCCGGAGAGATCATGTACGTGATCCCCACGGAGAGCATCGCGGCGAACGAGGAAGTCCTGCCGGAAGAAAGCGATGCCAAGCCGGAATGAACGATCGGGAACGACCGACAATCAAACAGGTGATCGTGGTGGAGGGCCGGGATGACGAAGCTGCGGTCCTGCGCGCTGTGCAGGCCACGACGATCGCCACCCACGGATACGGCATTCGCGGGGAAACACTGGAGCTGATCGGCAAGGCCTACAGGGAACAGGGGATCATCCTCTTTACGGACCCCGACCATGCAGGGCGGGAGATCCGCCGGCGCCTCACCCGTCTTTTTCCCGGTGCGGGGCAAGCCTATCTGACCGTGGAAGAAGCGGAAAAAAACGGGGATATCGGCATTGAAAATGCCGATGCGGCATCGATCCGAAGCGCCCTGGATGCCGCCGGCGCCGCCCGGAAAGAGGCCTTTGC
>JAAYDG010000023.1 GCA_012729355.1 Clostridiales bacterium | reverse complement strand
GGCAGCTGCGCTGTCGTTGATGCCCGAAGCATTTCCGGCTGTCACCGAACCGCCGTCTCTCTTAAATGCGGGTCTCAACTTGGCCATCTTTTCCATGCTTGCGCCGAACTTGGGATATTCGTCGGTATCGAAGACGATGGGATCGCCCTTTCTCTGGGGAATTTCCACCGGAACGATCTCGTCCTTGAATTTTCCCGCCTTGATGGCGGCTTCCGCCTTCAGCTGGGAAGCAAGGGCGAATTCATCCTGCTCTTCTCTTGTGAGGCCCCACTGTTCCACGATGTTTTCGGCGGTGACACCCATGTGATAGTTGTTGAATATTTCCCAAAGACCGTCGTGTACCATCAAATCGACCATTTTCTGGTCGTTCATCCGGGCGCCCCAGCGCGCGGAGGGGATCGCATACGGAGTCGTGCTCATGCTTTCGGTGCCGCCGCACACAACGATATCCGCATCTCCGGCCTTGATGACCTGCGCCGCAAGCCCAACGGTCCGAAGTCCGGATCCGCAGACTTTATTGACGGTCATGGAGGGCACTTCCTGGGGAATGCCGGAAGCCATGGAAACCTGTCTGGCCACGTTCTGTCCCTGTCCTGCCTGGAGCACGCAGCCCAGCATGACTTCTTCCACCATGTCCGGCGTGATGCCCGCTCTCTTGATCGCTTCCTTGACGGCGATCGACCCCAGCGTGACCGCCGTGGTATCCTTCAATGTTCCGCCGTAACTGCCGATGGGTGTTCTTGCCGCACTTGCAATGACTACTTCTCTCATTTGACACATCCTCCTGTTCGTTTCATCTACCATAATATATAACTGATATTTTTAACATGGGAAAGGCGCAGCGTGCTGCGTTCCGAATATTATACTATTTCCGCCGCTGTTTTTCAAGTCTGTAGGAATTCATAGCTGCTCACTTCCAGCATGCAGCAGGGGTAATAGGATTTCTTGGCCTGACGCAATCCCTCGACACCCATGTCTTCTTCCCGGTTGATGTACAAAATCTCTGCCGGGAGAGACGCCGCAAATTCCCGGTTGATGGCCTGATACAGCCCGCGAATGGTGGGGTCGGCTTTTTCCACGGTCACTTCCACCGTGTCGGCCGTATGACGGCTGCCCAGCGCGAACGCCTTGACGACGCCGTCGATGCGGATCAGACCGCCGAACATTCCGATCTGCTCATACACCGGCAAAATTTTTTTCACTGCCAGGATCTCCTCCTGGATCAGTTCGTCGAACGCATCGCGGGCAGCCCTCCTGCTGCTGAACCGCTCCAATCCTTCCATGAGCTCGGGCACGTGCTCCGGCCGTATCGATTCGTACAAATAACGGTGCGTGGCGTAGAAGTGATTCAGGTGATTCCGCTTTTTGGTATACTTCCGTCCGCTCAGCGTCTCCAGGTCGCTGCGTCGGTAAATATAGTCCCAGTTGTCGCGATTTTCCTTCCTTTCCGCATATCCCGCCAACGCCTCGTCGTACAGCGGCACGCATTTTCCGGGGACTCCGAACAGCCGAAAGCCCCAGTCGGGATCTCGCAGCATTTCTTTCGCCTGCAGGATTACTTTTCTCAGGTGTTCCGGATCGTATTGCCCGTCCGCAGACAGCGGCGGATAGAGGAACGGCCCGCCGTACTCCTGGCCGAACCAGCCTTGTCCGGCAATGCAGAGCAGGCCGTCTATAACAGCATAGCGCTGTTGGCTCCACATGTACAGCGAGGCAAACCCCTGACCCGAACTTCGCAGAGGATTGGCGTCAAAATAAGGACGAAAGACTTCTTTCGACGCCAGTTCTATAGGATTTCCGAATGTTTGAAATGTGTCTATTCCCATGTGATCCCCCAGGATCTGATTTCTTCCGCAGTCTTAGGATCGGTTCGTTTTACGGACAGCGCGCTGATCGTGATATAGCCTTGCTGATATCCGCCGATATCGCTGTCCAAACCCGCATCCTCATAATACATTTCGGTGCTCAGATATTCGTAATAGTGTCCCTTATCGACCTGCTGAACGAGGCGGTACTCGTCGTCGTATCTTCGGATCCCCATGTCGGTGACCAGGACGCCCTTCAGTTCTTCCCCGGGAATATCGGGCACGTTGACGTTCAAGATCGAACCCGCCGGGATCTTGCCCAGGGACTTGCCGACGATCTGCGGGACCAAGTCGGCAAACACCTCAAAATGCGTGGAATCGTGAGAACATAGAGAAAATGCGATGGCCGGGACGCCCATCAGGCGGCCTTCCATGGCGGCAGCCACCGTGCCGGAGTAGAACACGTCCGTGCCCAGGTTCGAGCCGTGATTGATGCCGCTGCAGACCAGATCGATCTCGATGCCCTGCTGACGCAGAAGAGAGATGCCGATCTTGACACAGTCCGCCGGCGTTCCCGAACAGGCATACGCCCGTTCGGCGCCGGGATAGTCTTCTTTGCTCCATTCCCGCAGAAACAGGGAATCCCGCATGGTGATACCGTGACCTGCGGCGGTCCGCTCCCGGTCCGGGGCGAACACGTATATTTTTGCTCCGTCGATCCGGCTCAGCGCAGCGGCGAGTTCCCGGATCCCCTGACGATGGATGCCGTCGTCGTTTGATACTAATATGTTCAATTTCTACCTCCGTTGTATGAAATCATTGTATCATATCGGAGGACGTTTTTCTTCGGGATTTTCCACAAGATGCCCCCAATATCTGCGGGGCATAAAATTTTTCTGGCAACGGGGATTGATCCGTTCCCGAATGGCGGCATTGGTAAAATACCGGCGCCACAAGGCACGACAGGCTTCTTCGTCGGGGGTGTGCTCCGGCGAAAAGTCCCGGGGAAGCGGTTGCATCACCCATCGCCCGTGGGCGGAAAAAGCCGCTTTTTCCCGCCTGACATCGTGGATCACAAAAGATTCCCGTCGATACCGGTTCAGAAAGTGGGGCATGACCAGCTGGATCAGGTCGCAGTCCGGGGAAAAATGGGCGTACAGGAGCGGCTCCCCGCCGGCGCCCTCTACCAGGCTGAACCGGAGCATGCCCAGCATGCGCTGCGTTTCCCGGCTGACTTTGTGATTCAGGAGATCGATCCTGCGGACGATGGGATCTCCGTGAAGAAGATCCACATCCTTTCCTTTGGAAAACCCGTAGAAGACGTAGGACAGGATCTCCATCTCCCGCCCGGGTTCTCCGCTCAAGAAGGCCCGATAGCAACGACGCAGACAGTTTCGGGAGATCTTGTTTTCGATGGCGGAAGCCACCCGTTCGGCCTCCCGGCTCCGGGTGGTCACTTTTTTCCGGGGAGCCAGGCCAAGCTGCCCGGCGTCCGCCTCGGGCAGTATGGCTTGTGCCGCCTCTTCGTGGACGTGGGCGTAGAGGCAGCACAGGAGGCCGTCGAACGTTCCGTCGTATACGTATTCCATCGCTATTCTCCCGGTAATTTCGTCTGCGGATCCAAAAAACTCAACTGCAGGCCGCCGGACTGCATCAGCAGATGATCCCGCAGCATCCCATCCTTTACGGCGGAGCCGTAGTACTTTCCGCTCACGGTGATAAAGTATTTGGCCCGCTTCAGGACCATGCCGATGTTTTTCAGGTCGTCGTAGCGCAGCGGCGCCAGCTTCCGCTGGCGCAGGATCCGAATCACGGAGAGGTTGCCCACTCCCGGGATCCGAAGCAGTTCCTCTGCGCCGGCCTTATTGATCTCCATGGGAAAGCACTCCGGATGCCGCAGCGCCCAGGACACTTTGGGGTCCAGCTCCAGATCCAGATTGGGATGGCCGCTGTCCACGATCTCGTCGGCCGTAAATCCATAAAACCGCATGAGCCAGTCCGCCTGATACAGCCGATGCTCCCGAAGAAGCGGCACGGCGCTGCCCCGGGCGGGAAGCAGCGGCGAATCGTTCAACGGGATATAGGCGCTGAAGTATACCCGTCGCATGTAAAATTTTTTATACAAACTGTGGGAAAGCGCCAGGATTTTCAGGTCGCTGTCCTCCGTGGCGCCGATGATCAGCTGGGTCGTCTGCCCCGCCGGAGCAAATCGATCCTTCTTCTGATGGGCCAGCGCATCCTGTTGCCGATCCGTTAGGTATTTCCCCGCCGACGGCATGTAGGTGCTTCCGCCTTCCTCCTCCAGCAGAGGCGCCCGGTAGCGATACCGGGAAAACCGGTTGCCGGCGCCCACCAGGGCTTTTTGTTCGGCCATGGTCTGCGTGATCTGTTCCATCGGCCCCAGGATCCCCTCCGGTTTCTTCTGGGGCGCCAGCTTTTCCAAGCCTTCCGAGGAGGGCAGTTCGATGTTGACGCTCACCCGATCGGCCAGCCGGCCGATCCGGTCCACCAGCTCGGGAGACGTGCCGGGAATGATCTTCGCATGGATATAGCCCAGGAAGCCCCGGTCCTCCCGCAGGATTTGAAACGTGCGGCACATCTCCTC
>JAAYDG010000022.1 GCA_012729355.1 Clostridiales bacterium | reverse complement strand
ATGAAAAAAGTACTGTACAACGGAAAAGTCTATGTAGACAGAGATGTATTCGAAGAGGCTGTTCTGGTGGAGGACGGACGGATCGCAGCTGTGGGGAAAAACGACGAGATCCTTTCCATGGCAGAGGGTGCAGATCAAATCGACTGCGAAGGTCGGACGGTCATTCCGGGATTCAACGATTCTCATATGCATTTGGTGTATGTGGGGGAGGCCATGTTGAATGTGGATCTCAGCGGATGCAAGTCCGTGGAGGAAATGGTAGAGAAGTGTATCGCCTTCCGGAAGGAAAATCCGGAATTCACAAAGAACGGTCTCTTCTCCCAAAGCTGGAATCAGGACCACTTCGATCCGGATAAACGCAGGTTGCCCAACCGCCACGATCTGGACAAGATCGCAACGGATATCCCTGTAGTACTGGCACGTATATGCGGACATTCCTCAACTGCGAATTCCAAAGCGCTGGAGATGATGGGCTTGACGAAAGAAAACAACAAGATCGAGGGGGGCGACGTGATTCTGGAAGAAGACGGCTCTCCCAGCGGATACCTGTGCGAGAATGCCGCATTTGCTGCGCATATGATCGTGCCGCCTCTGACCATCGAGCAGCGTAAGCTTGCGTTACTCAAAGCTATGGAGTATGCTGTTTCCCACGGTATCACATCCGTTCAGTCCAATGATGTAGGGACCATCATTCCGGATCGGAAGGAAGCCTACGAAATGGTCAAATCTCTGTACGAAGAAGGAAAGGCGTTACTGCGCTATCATTCCCAGGTAGGCTGTCCGACCATGGAAGATCTGAAGGCGTACATCGAAAGCCCTGAGTTTTTGGAAGAGTCTTATGACGGTTGGTTTTCCGTGGGACCTTTAAAAATGTTCAAAGACGGTTCATTGGGCGCCAGAACAGCAACCGTGCGTCACGAATATCTGGACGACCCGGGCAATTACGGTGTGGAAACCACGGACGACAAAAAACAGCAGGAGATGGTGGACTATGCCGCAGCCCACGGGCTTCAGGTAGTGACCCACGTGATCGGAGACGACGCCATTGAAAAGACTACGGCGGCGTATGCAAAAACCTACGAAGGTGATAAAAATGACCTGCGCCATTGTTTGATCCATTGCCAGATCACGGATTTGCCGTTGTTGAAATACATCAAAAAATCCGGCGTGCTCATCGCCTATCAACCCATCTTTCTCCAGACCGATTTACACGCCATCGAAAGCCGTTGCGGGAAGGAACTGAGCTCCACGTTTTTAGCCATGAAAACAGCGAGAGATTTGGATATTCGCGCCTCTTACGGATCGGATTCTCCCGTAGAGGACTGCAATCCGTTCCCCTGTGTTTACTGCGCTGTGAACCGGAAGGATCAAACCGGATTCCCGGAAGGTGGCTTCTTCCCGGAGGAATGTGTGGATGTGCCTGCGGCCATCGACGCGTATACGGTGGAAAGCGCTTACATGGAATTCAAGGAAGATGTAAAAGGAAGGATCAAACCGGGACATTACGCAGATATGGTCGTTTTGGACCAAGATATTTTCACCGTGGATCCCATGAAGATCAAAGACATTCTGCCGGTACTCACCATGGTGGGCGGCAAGATTGTTTACCAGAAATAATCTCAGGAAAGAGGGGACGACCCCTCTTTCCTCAACAATGAGAACAGGAGGAAAACCATGAAACCGGACAATTTAGAAAAAGCCATCGCCTTTCGACATGAACTGCATCAGCACCCGTTTCTGTCCAACGAGGAAAGACCCACACTGGAAAGAATCATCCGCTTTTTGAAAGAAAACACCAAAAATATCGACGTGATGGACAAAGGTCACTATGTTTATGCAGTGTACCGCGCGAAAGATCCGCAGAAACCGGCCATAGCGTTCCGCAGCGACAACGACGCCATTAAAGTCTACGATGATATCGACAAGCCCTACAAATCCGTCACCGATGGCGTGGCTCATAAATGCGGCCACGACGGTCACACTGCGACGATGGCAGCATTCGCCCTGGAGATCGACCATAGCGGTGCGGATCGAGACGTGTACTTCCTCTTTCAGCCAGCGGAAGAAAACGGAAGCGGAGCAGCTCAATGTCTGGATTTTATCACGGACAATCAGATCCCGGAGATCTTCGGGTTTCATAACGAACCCGGCCGGCCGAAATACACGGTGATGATTCGGGACGGGTTGCTATGCTGCGCGTCCAAGGGAATGATCATTACCATGACCGGAACACCTTCTCATGCCAGCGAGCCGGAAAACGGCAAAAATCCCTCCTTTGCCATCGCCAAGACCGCCTTGGCATCGGAGAAGATCGCCGCTCTGGAAGATTATAAAGGTCTTGTATTGGCCACGATCGTTCAGATCGACGTGGGCGAGAAGGAAGCGTTCGGCGTTTCCGCCAGCAAAGGCAAGCTGCTTTTGACCATTCGAGGAGAATACGAAGCAGAAATGGATGATCTTCAGGCGAAACTGGAAGCCGAAGCGTTGAAAAACGCCGGGGAATACGGGCTGCAATGCGAATTTTCATACTGTGATGCATTTCCGGAAACAATCTCGCATCCGGAGAGCAACGAGAAGATTCGCAAGGCTGCTGCCGAATTGAATTTTCCGGTGTATGAGATTCCCCAAGCGCTCAGAGGGTCCGAAGACTTTGGCCATTTTACAAAACTGGCCAAGGGCGCTATGTTCAACATGAGCTACGGAGAAGGGAAGCCCATGCTCCATACATCCAAATACGACTTCGATGACGATCTGATCGAGCCGGTGGTGGAAATGTACAAGAAGCTACTCACTTACTAGTGAGAAAGATTTGCCGGAGGGAATCAAATGAATCAAGAAAACCTGCAAAAAGCCATCGCATTAAGACACGAGATCCATCAGCATCCGGATCTGTCCAATCAGGAACGGCCGACGCTGGAGCGGGTGATGCGCTTTTTGAAAAAGAATACCAAGTTGGAAATTGTGGATAAGGGACACTATGTCTATGCTGTCTATCGTTCACCGATACACGGGAATCCCAATATCGCTTTCCGGGCGGATTGCGATGCGATCAAGGTGGAGGACGACATTGACAAGCCGTATCGCTCCACAAAGCCCGGGGTAGGTCATAAATGCGGGCACGACGGACATACGGCTTCCCTGGCCGCGCTGGCGTTGGAGGTTGATTCGGAGGGGGCGGAACGGGATGTCTACTTTCTCTTTCAACCGGCCGAGGAAAACGGCTCCGGCGCGGCAAGCTGCCTGGATTTCATCAGTGAGAATAAAATCGACGAAATCTACGCGGTGCACGGACACGGGAAATACTACCCCGATGATACGATCACCGTTAAATACGGAACGATCCAATTCGCATCCAAAGGAATGATCATTACAATGACGGGCAGTCCCGCCCATGCCGCCAATCCGGAAAACGGAAAGAACCCTATTTACGCGCTTTCCAAACTGGCGCTGGAAACCAGAACGCTGATGCAAAATCCGGTGTATAAAGGATTTGTGCTGGCAACCGTGGTGCAGATGGATGTGGGCGAACACGAAGCGTTCGGCGTAATGGCCAGCAAAGGCCGACTTCTGCTGACTATTCGCGGTGAAAACGAAGATGAAATGAATGATCTGGATCAAAAAATCCGGGATGCCGCGCTGCGCTTTGCCGAAGAGGAAAGCCTGGACTGTGATTTCCAATACCGGGATGTATTCCCGGAAACGCGCAATCACGATGTCTCGGTGGACAAGATCAAGCGCGCATGCAGCGAATTGAATTACAAAGTGTATGAAGCTCCGGAAGCGCGCAGGGGATCCGAGGATTTCGGCCATTTTTTAAAAATGACAAAGGGAGCGATCTTCTATTGCAGCTTTGGAAAGGCATATCCGGCCATCCATACGACGGCCTATGATTTTGACGATTCCGGGATCGAGCGCATCGTTGAAGTGAACAAAAAACTCATCAGTTACAGGGATTGAACGCTTCTTTGAAAAAGAGAAAAAGCATAGAATAATTTCCTTAAAATTGTATACAATCGACGGATTGTATGCTATAGTGAAGCTGTCGCAGCGATGCGGCAGCTTTTGCTATATATTACGATTGGGAGGAAAAAAAATGATTGAACTTTTTAGGGAAGGGGTATATCTCATCGACGGGGTTCCAAGCGAATCCGGACCCTTGCCGAAGGAAGAAGCCCGGAAAAGGACCATTGCCTACAACATCCTGCAGGCACACAATCGGTCCGCGGATCCGTCAAAGCTGCAAATCACCTTTGATTCGCTGGCATCCCACGATATCACCTATGTAGGCATCGTGCAAACGGCAAGAGCCTCGGGACTGAAAGAGTTCCCCATGCCCTATGCCATGACCAACTGTCACAACAGCCTCTGCGCGGTAGGCGGCACCATCAATGAAGATGATCATGTGTTCGGCTTATCGGCGGCCAAGAAGTACGGCGGCATCTATGTGCCGGCCAATCAGAGCGTCATCCATTCGTATGTGCGGGAAGAGATGGCCGCCTGCGGCGCGATGATCCTGGGTTCAGACAGCCATACGCGCTACGGTGCCCTGGGTACCATGGGCGTGGGTGAGGGCGGACCTGAGCTTGTGAAGCAATTGCTCAAGAACACCTGGGATACAAATATACCTGAAGTGGTTTTAGTGTACGTCAAAGGAAAGCCTGCCAAAGGCATCGGACCTCACGATGTGGCCATCGCGCTTGTCAAAGCAACCTTTGAGAATGGTTTCGTCAAAAACAAGGTCATGGAATTTGCAGGGCCGGGACTGGCCAATTTGCCTGTTGATTTCAGAAATGGTATCGATGTGATGACCACTGAGACGACGTGTCTTTCTTCTATCTGGGAGACCGATGAAACCATTCGGGAATACTATGCCGTTCATAAACGGCCGGAAGCTTTCAAAGAGCTGAAAGCCGGTGATGGCGCTTATTACGAGAGCATGATCGTTATTGATCTGGACAAAGTGGAATCCATGATCGCATTACCGTTCCATCCTTCCAATGCTTATACTATTCATGAATTCCAGAAAAACGCCGAGGAAATACTGGCCGGTATCGAAAAGGATGCTGCCGAGCAATTCAAGAAGGCTACGCTGGATCTGAGATCAAAAATCAGGGAAGACGGCATTTATGCCGAGCAGGGCATCATCGCCGGCTGCAGCGGCGGATTGTTCGACAATATCGACGAAGCGGCAGCGATCCTGAAGGGAAAGAGCACCGGTAACGACTACTTTTCCTTGTCTGTTTATCCGACAAGCGTTCCGGTCAGCCTGGAGCTTACAAAGATCGGAGCCTCTGCGGATCTGCTGGCAGCCGGCGCAGTCATGAAACCTTCCTTCTGCGGCCCTTGCTTCGGTGCCGGAGACGTCCCTGCCAATAATGGCTTTTCCATTCGTCACACGACACGGAACTTTCCAAACAGGGAAGGCTCAAAGCCCGGTGAAGGCCAACTTGCCGGTGTTGCGCTGATGGATGCACGCTCCATAGCCGCCACTGCTGCAAACGGCGGGCGGATCACCGCAGCCACGGACGTGGCATACGATTATGAAGTCCATCCGTACCATTTCGATAAGCAAGTATACGAAAACAGGATTTATTATGGTTATGGTAAACCACAACCGGAAACGGAGCTGATCCTTGGTCCCAACATCACCGACTGGCCCAAAATGTATGCCCTCACAGAAAATATCCTGTTGGAATTGGCTGCAGTGCTCCACGACCCTGTCACCACAACCGATGAGTTGATTCCCTCCGGCGAGACTTCTTCGTACAGGAGCAATCCCCTTCGTCTGGCGGAATTCACACTTTCAAGACGTGTTCCGGAATATGTGGGACGAAGCAAAGCCATTGCGGCCATGGAAGCGGATCGGATCGAAGGAAAAGCGCCGGCGCATATCACAGACGTGCTTGCTAAAGTAGGTGACCCGTCTGAATTGGTAGGGAAAACGCAGTTTGGTTCTGCGATCTTTGCCAATAAGCCGGGAGACGGCTCGGCCAGAGAGCAGGCGGCTTCCTGCCAGAAGGTCCTGGGCGGTTTCGCGAATATCTGCTACGAATATGCCACCAAGCGCTATCGCAGCAACTGTATCAACTGGGGCATCCTTCCGTTTACATTGGACGCCGGGACGGAATTCAATTACGAACCGGGAGATATGGTATTCGTTCCCGGCGTAAGAGAAGCGGTGGAGAAGGGGATCGAGATTCTTCCCGCCAAGGTGATTCGACAAAACGGCCCGGTGGAGGACATCACACTTTATATCAAAGGCCTCACCCCGGACGAGAAGACCATCATCCTTGAAGGCTGTCTGATGAACTATTATGCAGCAATAAACAAATAATAATCGGGATTGCGGGCTGCCGGCAAGACGTGCGGGCAGCCCGGATTGCAATGTACTACTATGGAGGAAAAACCAATGGACAAGATCAAGATGACCACGCCCCTGGTGGAGATGGACGGCGACGAAATGACTCGGGTGATCTGGCAGATGATCAAGGATGAACTGCTGACCCCTTACATCGATTTGAAGACAGAGTATTATGATCTGGGACTGAAAGTCCGGGATGAGACCAAAGATCAGATCACCCACGATGCAGGCCACGCCATCAGGAAGTACGGCGTCGGCGTCAAATGCGCCACCATCACACCCAATGCCCAGAGGGTTGAGGAATATGATCTCTCTGAGATGTGGAAGAGTCCCAACGGAACGATCCGTTCCATTCTGGACGGCACCGTGTTCCGGGCGCCGATCGTAATCGATTCCATCAAGCCGGTGGTCAAGAACTGGAAGAAACCGATCACCGTTGCCCGTCATGCCTACGGGGATGTCTACAAGAGCACAGAATACCGTGTGCCGGAGACCGGAAAAGCCGAGTTGCTTTTCACCGGCGACAACGGTGCCACCTTCCGGGAGACGATCTACGATTTCGAATGTCCCGGTGTATTGCAGGGAATGTTCAACAAAGACAGCTCGATCCGTTCCTTTGCCCATTCCTGTTTTCAGTACGCACTGAATACGAAACAAGACCTTTGGTTTTCCACAAAGGATACGATCAGCAAAAAGTACGACCAGACATTTAAGCATATTTTTGAAGAGATCTTCGAATCAGATTATAAAAAACAATTCGAAGAAATGGGCCTAACCTACTTTTATACGCTGATCGATGATGCCGTGGCAAGAGTTATTCGCAGCGAAGGCGGATACATCTGGGCCTGCAAGAACTACGACGGCGACGTGATGAGCGATATGATTTCCACGGCATTCGGCTCTCTGGCGATGATGACTTCGGTTCTGTGCAGTCCCGACGGAATGTTCGAATACGAAGCGGCTCACGGGACGGTCACTCGCCATTATTACAAATATCTCGAAGGGGAAGAGACGTCGACGAATCCCATCGCAACCATCTTTGCCTGGAGCGGCGCGCTGCGCAAGCGAGGCGAAATGGACGGTCTGAAGGATCTGTGCAGCTTCGCCGACAAGTTGGAAGAAGCTTGCTACGACACATTGCATGAAGGAATCATGACAAAGGACCTGATCGGTCTGGTGGAGGAAGGGAAAGCGACCAGCGTCACCACGAAGGTGTTTTTGGCGGAGATCAAAAGACATCTGGAAGAGAAAATGTAACCCGGACAAGGGAGGCTCGTCATGAAACTTATGAAAACCGGCACAGCGGGGACCATGGAATCCAATGATATCATGGTGACTTTGGAACCCAAAGAAACCGGAGGTGTACAAATCGCACTTTCCAGCAGTGTGATGCAGCAGTTCGGACGCCAGATCGAAGCTGTGATCCGGCAGACGCTGACAGAGCTGGGAATTGCGCACGCATCCGTGGATGCGGTGGACAAGGGCGCTCTGGACTGTACGGTCCGAGCCCGGGTCCGCACTGCAGCTTATCGGGCCGCAGACCAACAGAATTATGATTGGGGGGCAATGTGATGGAACGAAAGCGCTTGAGAAGGAGTATGATGTTCGTTCCGGGCAATAACCCAGGCATGATCAAGGATGCGGGTATCTACGGGGCGGACAGCATCATGTTCGATCTGGAGGACTCCGTGGCAATCACGGAAAAGGATGCAGCCAGATTTCTGGTGTTTCAGGCACTCAAAACGCTGCATTTCGGCAAAAAGGAGATCGTGGTTCGAATCAACGACCTGAGCAGCGGGCTGGGGATCCAGGACCTGGAAGCGATCGTGCGGGCCGGCGTACATGTGGTCCGCCTGCCCAAGACCGACAGTGCGGAAGATGTGGTCTTCTGCGAAAAGGAAATCGAGCGAATCGAAAAAGAAGCCGGCATTCCACTGGGAACCACCGGAATGATGGCGGCTATCGAAAGCGCCAACGGCGTACTGAACGCCAAAGAGATCGCTCATGCAAGCGGCCGGCTGATCGGTATCGCTTTGGGGGCCGAAGACTATGTGACCGATTTAAAGACCACCCGAAGCGATGGAGTCGAACTGTTGTTCGCCCGCTGCATGATCCTGAATGCAGCCCGATCCGCCGGCATCGATGCTCTGGATACGGTCTATTCGGACGTAAACAACGAGCAAGGGTTTATTGAAGAGGCCACACTGATTAAAAAATTGGGGTTTGACGGAAAATCAGTCATCAATCCCCGTCAGATCGATCCTCTCCACAAAGTCTTTATGCCCAGCGAAAAGGATTTGGAAAAATCCCGTGCGATCATGGCCGCCATTGCGGAAGCGAATGCCAAGGGCAGCGGCGTCGCCAGCCTGAACGGTAAAATGATCGACAAGCCCGTAGTCATCCGGGCGCAACGCATGCTGGATCTTGCCGAAATCAGTCCGATCGTTGAAGGGGAGGAGGTGTAGCAAATGGCAGATATCAAGAGCATTTATGCGGGCATTCCCCACATCGACGAGATCAGTCAACACGGTGTTTTCGAAGGGTCCAAAGGGAAGAGGATGGGGACTTTCGCCGAACGCTCCGCATCTCAAAATAAGATTGTGGACAGCCTGGAGGAAGCCGTCCGTCGGACCGGCCTAAAAGACGGTATGACGGTATCGTTCCATCACCATTTCCGCAATGGAGACAATGTGGTGAATCTGGTGGTCGGGAAACTGGCGGAAATGGGCTTTCGGAATCTGACTCTGGCGGCCAGTTCCCTGACGTCCGTCCATGCGCCCTTGATCGAACATGTCAAGAACGGCGTTATCACGCACATCGAAACCAGCGGTCTGCGGGGTGAACTTGCAGAGCAGATATCTCGAGGTCTTATGGATTTTCCCGTGGTCTTCCGCTCCCACGGAGGCCGGGGTGCGGCCATTGAAAGCGGCGATCTCCACATCGATGTGGCCTTCCTCGGCGCACCTTCCTGCGATCCCTACGGCAATGCCAACGGATACAGCAGGGAAGAGGATCAGTCGATTTCCTGCGGCAGTCTCGGGTATGCCAGACCGGATGCAAAATATGCGGACAAAGTTGTAGTCTTGACAAACAATTTAGTCAAGTTCCCGAATTCTCCTTATGCGATTCCGTCTTCCAATGTGGATTATGTGGTCATCACCGACAACATCGGGGATCCGAAGGGGATCATGAGCGGTGCTACCCGGTTCACCACGAATCCCAAAGAATTGCTCATTGCGAAGACTGCTGCCGATGTCATTCGCGCATCGGGCTATCTGTACGACGGATTTTCCATGCAGATGGGCAGCGGGGGAGCCTCTTTGGCCACCGCCCGTTACATTCGGCAAATGATGATCGAAGAGCGCCTGCAATGCAGATTCGCTTTGGGGGGCATTACCGGCCAGATCGTATCCATGCATGAGGAGGGCCTGATCGATCGGATCCTGGACGTTCAGTCCTTCGACCTGGACGCAGCGGAATCCCTGAAGAAAAACCGCTTTCATCAACAGATCGATGCGTGCTACTATGCCAGCTACCTTCACGAATCTGCTGTCAATCAGCTGGATTTCGTGGTGCTCTCCGCACTGGAGATCGATACGGCGTTCAACATCAACGTACTCACAGGTTCTGACGGCGTGATCCGTGGAGCCATCGGAGGTCATCCCGATACGGCCGACGGCGCCAGCCTTTCTGTTGTAGTCGCTCCGTTGACAAGAGGACGGATCCCCAGCATCGTTCAAACGGTGAATACGATCGTTACCCCGGGCTCTACCGTGGACGTTGTCGTTACCGACCAGGGGGTTGCCGTCCATCCGGATCGCCCGGATGTGGAAGTCAAACTCCGGGATGCCGGTATTCCTTTGTGTGCGATCCAAGAATTGAAGGAACGGGCCGAAGCCATCGTCGGCAAACCGGATCCGATTCGCTACAAGGAAAAGATCGTCGGCGTGGTTTTGTATCGAAACAATACGGTGATCGATGTGGTTCGGCAAATTGAAGAAGATCAGTAATTTGTAAAAATGAAGCGCCGCAGACCACAGGTCTGCGGCTTCTTTTCTCCGGGAGAGGCAGGATGATCATTCAAAAAACAACCCTGGAAGAGGTTTTACGCAATCGGGAAAAACGAATGCATGCACAACAGGATCTGATCCAAAGATATCAGAGACCGATCCTCAGCTGTACGATGAACATTCCCGGCGACGTCAAGCGGACACCCTTGATCGATTTTGTGTTTCGTCAGAAGATGGGAGAGGTGCGCTGTGAATTCGGCGGCGAGATCATTGCCGAAAAGCGGCAATGCGAGGTTACCGGCCCGGAGGCGTTTTTCGTGGTGGATGCGTCACCGACGGATCTCAAGGAGCGAGCTGTAACCATCGAAAGTCAGAGCCGAGTCGGACGGCTGCTGGATCTAGATGTGATCGATACAGACGGAACGAAGCGATCTCGCATGCAACCCCGGAGCTGTCTGGTGTGCGGCGGACCGGTGACGATCTGCTCCAGGAGCCGCGCCCACGGGTTGGCTGCGGTGAAAAGCGCCGCATGGGACATTCTGACCGCCTATGCCGAAGCCCAATTGGCCGATTTGGCTGTGGATGCGTTGAAACGGGAGGCCGTTCTGACGCCAAAACCCGGTTTGGTAGATGGCAACAACAATGGTGCCCATCGGGATATGGATCTGGGTTTGTTGCTGAGCAGCGCCGACAGTCTGAGGCTCTATTTCCAGTTTTGTGTCGACGTTGGCTTCCGGGAAGCCCCTGACATCAGTAAGCTGGTCAACGCAGGGCTGGAGGCCGAAAAAACCATGCTCAGCCGTACCGGTGGTGTCAACACACACAAAGGTGCCGTTTATGCGATGGGCTTGTTCCTTTGCGGCGTTGCCAAGTATTTTAAACAGGGTGGAGATCCCTTTGCACACAGTGCTTTTTTTGCAGCCGTTCAGGCGGAAGCCTCTGCCGGGGAACGCAGCTCCCACGGCAGAATCGTACAGGCAAAATATCTGGCAGGCGGAGCCCGGGAGGAGGCGATGAACGGATTTCCGACGGCAAGAAAAGGAGCTGCTGCCCTGACGGAAAGCCAAGGGGATGAGTTGTATGCGCTGCTAAAGATTCTCGAGGGTATTCGCGATACGAATTTGCTCTATCGGGGCGGTATGGATGCGCTGGACTATGTTCAAGCACAAGCGCGGCGCATCCTTGCAATGGACCCGGAAAGAAGAAAAGACGCACTCTTGGAAATGGATCAGGAGTGCATCCGTTTGAATATCAGTCCCGGCGGCGCTGCCGATATGCTGGCACTGGCTCTTTTCATCGAACGAACGGTACCGGAGCTTATTTAGACATACAGTTCAGGTCTTCTCGATTTCAAAAGAGGAAATTCTTCTCGTATCGACCGGAGTCTTTCCGGATCCAGCGTACCGGTCAATATTCCGGGCATGGTGTCCAGCTCGCCCATAACGGTACCCCAGGGATCGGTAATGGCAGAGTGTCCGTAGGCTTGATAGGGCAGGTCCGGATTCGGTGCGGGAGAAACGCCCAGCATATAGCATTGATTGTCAATGGCCCGCATCCGAAGGGAAAGGATCCAATGAGCTTCGCCGGTAGCCCTGCCGAAACTGGACGGAACGACAAGGATTTCGCATCCGGCCAGTGCCAGTTTTCGAAAATACTCCGGGAAACGAATATCGTAACAGATGCCGATCCCGATCTTACCCAGATCCGTATCTACAGCACATACGGAATTTCCCGCAAGAAACGTATCAGATTCCTTGTAGGAGATCTTTCCCGGAATATCCACATTGAACAGATGGGCTTTGCGGTGCGTGCCGATGTGGTTGCCCGAAGGATCGAACACCATGCAGGTATTGTATAAGCCTTCCTGCGTTTCTTCCGGGAAGGAACCGCCGATCAGATAGATATCGTTCCGATCCGCACAATCGGACAGCGCCTCAGCCGTGGGACCCCAAAGAGGTTCTCGATTTGCCCGCATGGATTGGTTCGTGTATGGACAAACGAACATCTCCGGAAGCACCACCAGCTGTGCCCCGGCGGATGCAGCGCTACGAACCTGTGTCAAGGCGTCCCGTACGGTTTCTTCCTTGTCGTTTGTGATTCGATTCTGACACAAGGCTACTCTGCATTCTTTCATGTTTTCCTCCGAGCTACCAAGCAGCTACCGTGCCGTCTGCTCTGGGTTCTGTTGCGCCGCCGTAAACGCCTTCGTCGGTCTTCCAGATGATCTGCCCTCGGCCAAAGCTCATTCGATCCTTAAACAATTGAATGTCGTGGCCTTTTGCACGCAGTTCCTCGATCACTTCGGCGGAAAAATCATCTTCGATCTCGTATTTCATGCCCTCGGTCCATTGGAAACGCGGAGCATCCAATGCGGATTGAGGATTCATGCCGAAGTCCAGCACATTGCACAGGACCTGCATCTGTCCTTGAGGCTGCATGAATCCACCCATGACACCGAAGGGACCCACGGCTTCACCGTCCTTTGTCAGGAAGCCGGGAATGATGGTATGGAAGGCTTTTTTGCCCGGCGCGATGCAGTTTTCGCTTGTGGGATCCAGGGAGAAGTTCGTTCCCCGGTTCTGAAGAGAAATACCGGTGCCGGGAACGACCAATCCGGACCCGAAGTTCCAGTAGTTGCTCTGGATGTAGGACACCATGTTTCCATTCTTGTCTGCGGTGCAAAGGTAGATCGTGCCGCCACGGTTCGGTTTCCCCGGTTCGGCGGGCACTGCCCGTTCACCGATGAGCCCGGCTCTTTCCGCCGCATATTTCTCCGAAAGCAGATCTTCTACGGATACTTTCATGAAATCGGGATCGGCGATGTATCGGTTGCCGTCGGCATAGGCCAGCTTGATAGCCTCCATCTGCTTGTGAAGTGTATCGACCGTACCGAACGCTCCGTCGGACAGCTGAAAATTCTTTAGAATATTCATTGCCATCAGTACGATGATCCCGTCTCCGTTGGGCGGGATTTCCCAGACTGTATGGCCTTTGTATTCCACGTGGATCGGTTCCACCCAACTGCAGCGATAATTCTCCAGATCACTTTTGCGGATCAGTCCTCCTGTTTCACGGGAAAAGACATCGATTCGATCTGCCAGTTCTCCTCTGTAAAATGCCTCTGCGTTCGTTTCAGCAATCAGGCGCAGCGTTTTTGCGTGGTCCGGCGAATTCCAGACTTCACCGGCCTTCGGCGCCCGTCCTTTGGGCATGAAGACGCGGAACAGTTCCCGGAAGCCGTCACTGTGGGCCTGGACCCGCGGATCCAGGATCTCTTTGCTCAGGCGATGGAATTCCTTATCCCAGAGCTTGCTGATCACAGGGGAGAGGGGATAGCCGTTTTCGGCGTAGTCGATGGCAGCTCGGAAGGACTCGGCGAGCGGCTTTTTGCCAAAGCGGGTTGCTAATTCGCTCCAAGCGGAAGGGACGCCGGGTACCATGACCGTGTGCCAGCCTGTAATGGGCATTTCCTTATATCCCATATCCCGGATCGCTTGGGCGTCGATCGCCATAGGGGCTTTGCCGCTGGCATTGAGTCCATACAACTTCTTTTCTTTTTCGATCCAGACCAGGGCAAAGGCATCGCTGCCGATTCCGTTGGACGTGGGCTCCACGACGGTCATACACGCTGCGGTCGCTACGGCGGCATCGATGGCATTTCCGCCTTGCTTCAACACATCAAGTCCGGCAGTGGCTGCCAGGGGCTGGGATGTGCAGACCATGCCGTTTTGCGCATAAATCATGCTTCTTCTGGACGGGAACGGGTACTCCTGTATCTGATGATTCATCATGAAACTCCTTTGTGTGATCCGTGGTGGAATAATCGTATGTAACGCAGTAATCAGAACCTGAAAAAGTCAAACAGCTTTAAAAAGATCGATCGATCCGCATTCTCGGCTTTGTTGTCGAACGAATGGCCGGCTTTGGTTTTTCTGCGGTTGAGGTGGCTTTTTACAGGTGTGTGCCGGGGATAGGTGGGAGCCCGTGGCGGTTTGGCTGTTTTCTTCATGGCGTGTTCCTCCGAAGTCTATTCTATCATGTCAATTGTTTTTTGTTTAAACTATCTGCAAAAAAAGATATAATTCATTATACCCATACACTGCAGAGAAAGGAATCGGAAACATGAGGAAACGACAATGCATCGCTGCGATACTGGCCTTGGCGGGATTTTTTTTCGGGTGTAGCAGCAAGGACCTCCAAGACGCTGAAGGAATCGACCTCAGCGAAACGCCTGCAACCGGTATGCCGAACATGGCGATTATGGATTTCTCTCATGAACCGGAATATGTGATCTATCTGGCCGGAGGATGCTTTTGGGGACTGGAAGAATTGATGCAGTCGATTCCGGGCGTGACAGAGGCAAGCAGCGGCTATGCCAACGGCAGCGGGGAGGCCGACGCAAACTATGAAACCATCACTTCGGGGAATTCCACTTTCCGGGAGACGGTACGGGTGGAATTCGATCCCGAAGAAGTCAGCCTGGATGCCTTGCTTTTTGCATATTTCCATGTAATCGACCCCACGGTGGAAAACCGTCAGGCCTATGATATCGGACCGCAATATCAGACCGGCTTATACTATACCAACGAGACCGTAAGGAAGACCGTAGAGCGCATTGCAGCCATCGAAGCCGGCCGTCAGGAAGTTTTTGCTGTGGAGATCGGACCGTTGTACAATTTCTATGCTGCGGAAGAGTATCACCAGGATTATCTGGATAAAGATCCCCTGGGGTATTGCCATATTCCCATCGAAGAAATGAAGCTGTTGTCGGGACTCAAGATCGATCCGGGCAACTATCAAAAGCCCGATGAAGAAGTCATTCGAGCAAAATTGACGAGCCTGCAATATCGGGTGACAAGACGCAACGATACGGAAATGCCGTTCGAAAACCAATATTGGAATTTCTTTGAAAAGGGGATCTATGTAGATATCGTCACCGGAGAACCCTTATTTTTGTCTATCCATAAGTTTGAAAGCAGCTGCGGTTGGCCTGCGTTCTTCGCGCCCGTCGAAATGCCGGTCATCATCGAAAAGACTGATGAGAGCTTCGGCAGGATCCGAACCGAAGTGCGCAGTCGGGCAGGCGATTCACATCTGGGACATGTGTTTAAAAAGGATCCGGAATCCCCCAACGGTGTGCGTTATTGTATCAATTCCGCCGCGCTGCGATTCATTCCTTATGAAAAAATGGAGGAAGAATCGTACGGTTATCTTTTGGATCTGTTCGATTGATTGTTCCTTCAAGAAAAAGAACACGGTGTTGCCATAGCAGGCAATATCGTGTTCTTTTGGTGCGGTAGAGAGGACTTGAACCTCCACGGTGTTACCCACACGGCCCTCAACCGTGCGCGTCTGCCGATTCCGCCACTACCGCAGGTTTCAACAAGAGGTATATTAGCATACGGTCTCTTCGTTGTAAAGCGAATTTTGCCCGTATTCGGGGTTTTTACGAGTGGAAAATTTCAGTTCAGCGTGACGCCGTTCATGGCCAACATTGCCAGAATCAGCAGATGGACAGGATAAAAAGCATAAGAGGCGTAGTGCAGGAACAGATGGTCCGGACCGCGATTCCCGTTGTATTTCCAAATCAAAGGGAGCGCAAGCAGCGCCAATCCCTGCAGGGGAAACCCGATGATGTGTCCAAAGAGAGTCCAGCCGGTAGTGATGCCGCTCATCCACACGACGTTGATCAGAAACAAGCCGGCCAGCTGTCCGGTTTTGGCGTAACGGAGGTCGCGCACGGTGTAGAACAACAAGATCGTAAGAACGCCGAATCCGTAATAGTCAACCAGAAGCTCATCGGCGATGTGCATCGTAAAAAGAGCGGTTGCTGCAGTGAACACTCCGGTGATCACCACGTTGTTCAGTTTGGTTTTTACGAAATGAATTGCGATGACAGCGGCAAGGCCCAGCGCCAGCGTCCAAAGCACATTCTGATAGCCGGTGTCCACGATGTGCCCGCTGTGCATCAGGTTGAAGGGAATCTCGGAGAGTGCCGCGAACACCAGGAGTCGCAGCAGATATTTGGAACGAGACGATGTGTGATAAAACCCCTCTACGAGCAAGAAGGCAAACAGTGGGAAAGCGATACGCCCGATGTATGTGAGCCCTATGTGATTTTGTGCGATCGTACGGCCTACATGGTCACACAACATCGCAACGATGGCGATGAGGCGTATTGCCTGTCCGGAAAGTCCTTTATTTCGTTTGGGCGCACTGCCTTGTTCCATCGATTGCGATATCCTTTATAAAATAAATATACCTGCCGCCTTGCATTGTTCTTTTGTTTCCCTGTCCCAGACGGCGGATTGAACTTCCCCGATATGAGCGCTTCCCAGAAGCAGCATGCATAGTCTGCTCTGTCCGATTCCTCCCCCTATTGTATAGGGAAGCGCCCCGGACAGCAAGGCTTTATGGAAAGGATATTTTCTTCGATGATCACAGTTCGCCAAGGTCAATTGGCGGTCCAGGGATTCAGGGCTGACGCGGATGCCCATGCTGGAAATTTCGATCGTCGAGTCCAAAACGGGATTGTGGAAAAGGATATCTCCGTTCAGTTCCCAGTCATCATAATCCGGCGCACGTCCGTCGTGGGGCTTTCCGCTTTTCAGCTTGCCTCCGATCTGCATCAGAAATACGGTGGGGTGCTCCCTGGTATACGCATCCTCCCGCTCCTTGGGCGTCTTATCGGGATAAAGATCTTCCAATCTCTGAGAAGTGATAAAACTGATGTGCCGCTCTTTGCGCGGTCGTACTTCCAGCTGGGGGAAGATGGCACGAAGCGTGTCTTCCGTATCGCAGATCGCATCGACGATAGCGGTTACGGTCTCTTTCAGGTACGTCAATGTGCGATCCTCTTTTCGAATCACTTTCTCCCAGTCCCACTGATCCACATAGACCGAATGCAGATTGTCCAACTCTTCGTCTCGACGAATCGCATTCATGTCGGTATACAGACCTTTTCCCACATGAAAGTCGTAGTCGTGCAGTGCCTGGCGTTTCCATTTGGCCAGGGAATGAACGACCTGGGCTTCGGCATCGATATCTTTGATGTCGAACGTGACGGGTCGTTCCACGCCGTTCAGATCGTCGTTGAGTCCGGTGGAGGCTTCCAGGAAGAGCGGAGCGGAAACTCTCTTTAAATTCAAGGCATCACTGAGTTTTTCCTCGAATAGGATGTGGATCATGCCGATGGCTTTCTGTGTGTCGTAGGAACCCAGTGCGGCGCGATAGTTTTCCGGAATGATGACTTTGCTCATGACGATACCTCATTTCTTATGCTCAAACGATAGATTATATTCCCAACGCCTCCAGAGAGGCGATTTTGGCTGCGGTACAGAAAACTTCCATCGCGATCTGCAACTCCTCGACAGGCGGGTAGGAAGGCGCGATGCGCAGGAAGCGATCTTCCGGGTCCCTGTGATACGGATGGGTCGCACCGGGCTCTGTCAGCTGCACGCCGGCTTGTTTGCACAACGCATGAATCCGCTTCGCACAACCGGAATTTCCGATATAAGTGATAAAATAGCCGCCGTCCGGGCGCACCCATTCTCCGGCGCCGCAGCCGTGCAGTTCTTGATCCAGTACGGAAAGCACCCGGTCGAACTTCGGCCGCAGAAGCGCTGCCTGTCGATCCATCATGCGGCGGATTCCGTCCAAATCCTTGAGAAAGCGTACGTGCCGAAGCATGTTCATCTTGTCCCAGCTGATGCTCTGTGCGGCGATCTGATTTTTTGTGAATGCGATGTTTTCTGCAGAAGCGCCGAAAAAGCCCACCCCTGCGCCGGGAAAGGTGATTTTCGAGGTGGAACCGAATAGGTACGCTCGGTTCGGATTTCCCGCCTTTTTGCATTCGTCGAGAATGTTTAATACCGGAACATCTTTGTAGATGTAGTGCATTCCGTAGGCATTATCCCAAAAAATCCTGAAATCCTCCGCTTTTGTTTCCATAGAAGCAAGCGCGCGTACTGTTTCGTCATTGTAGCATCCCCCGTAGGGATTCGTATATTTCGGAACACACCAGATGCCCTTGACCGCTTCGTCCTCTTTCACCAGACGGCGGACCGTTTCCATATCGGGCCCGGTTGTGGAAAGTTCCACCGGAATCATCCCGATCCCCAGGAATTCGCAGATGGTGAAGTGGCGATCATACCCGGGAACCGGGCAAACGAATTTGATTTTTCCGGCCTTTGCCCAGGGTTCTCTGCTGCCGAGCACACCGGTGAGCATGGCACGGGTGATGCAGTCATACATGAAAGTAAGCGAGGAAGATCCCACGACGATGGTTTCTTCGGCGGAGATCCCCAAAAAATCGCCGAAGAGCTTTCTGGCGTCCATGGAGCCGGGCAGTTCGCCGTAATTTCTGCAATCCACACCGAAGGAGTCTCTGCAATCGCTCCGGCTGTCCAGCACATCCAGCATCGGCATGGATAATTCCAGTTGATCCTCTCCGGGCTTTCCCCGGGTCATGTTCAGACGAAGATCCATATTCATGTACTTTTGATATCTTTCCGATTGACGCTTTATTTCACTGTTTCGTTCCACGCGACTCATTTCTTGAAATCTTCTCATGAGAGGGATCCTTTGCTTGCTTCAGTAGGTTTACATTTTCTGTAACGCTGATAATATGAAGGTATTATAAGCTATTGCATCCTTCTTGGCAAGATGATAATATCTCATCTGTACGATGTAAACTTCGCAGATGAGGAACGCCCCAATGAACGAATCCTGGAAAGAGATGACGCGCGAACAGCTGTATCGACTGATCGAAAACTGTTCAAAGAACTGGCTGGCCATGGACGGTGTTTGGTTTCAGTCCATAGAAAGTGAATACGGCCTCGATGAAGCCATGAAGCATGATGAGGCGATCTGGAGACGCTTTACGCGGATCGAAGCAAGGAGAGCGAAAGAATTTTTAGCCCTGCAAGACAGAGCCGGACTGGAAGGACTCAGGAAAGCCTTGAATCTGCGAATGTACGCCAATATGTGCAAGGATTCGGCTGTATGGAAAAACGGCGAGTTGATTTATAGGATATACGACTGCAGAGTCCAGCATGCCAGAACGTCCAAGGGAATGCCCATGCATCCCTGCAAAAGCGTGGGGATCATAGAGTACACCGGATTTGCGCAAGTCATCGACGACAGGATCCGCTGCGAATGTCTGAGTTGCTTTCCCGACGTAACGGAACCGGACTGCAGCTGCAGCTGGCGCTTTACGATGGAGGATGGGCATGAATAAACCTTTGATTCTCGTGATAGACGGCCAGGGCGGGGGACTCGGCAAACAGATCATCGAGGGGATCCGCAAATCGGGATTCCATTGCGCCGTTGTTGCCGTCGGGACCAACAGCATCGCTTCTTCCGCTATGCATAAAGCCGGCGCGGACAACAGCGCAACCGGCGAGAACGCCGTGATCGTAAACAGCCGGCATGCCGATGTGATCATCGGCCCCATCGGCATCGTGATCGCTGATTCTCTGTTCGGAGAAATATCGGAAGCGATGGCGTCCGCCGTAGGGCGGAGCAAAGCGTTGAAGCTTTTGATCCCCATCAATCTGTGCAACAACATCGTGATCGGCGTGCCGGATCTGTCCACGAACGCCATGCTTCGCGGTGTGCTGTCGCAAGTGGAGGAAGCCCTTGACAAACTGAAACAAATCGGTTAATTTAGTCTTCAATGATACCACGAAGGTATTGCGAATTCCGGAAAGGGTTCCGTCTTTGTGGTATTTTTATTGTGGAAGGACAAGACATATGCAACAAAAACAATCGATTTCGAACATGATTCTGGCCGGCTTGTTTCTGGCACTGGGACTTCTTCTTCCGTTCCTGACAGGACAGATCCAGCAGTTCGGGAATATGATACTTCCGATGCATATTCCCGTACTGTTATGCGGCTTTGTTTGCGGTCCCCTTTGGGGCCTGGCGGTGGGCTTTACGACGCCGCTTCTTCGCAGCATCCTGTTTACCATGCCGCCTTTGTTTCCGATGGCTGCGGCTATGGCATTCGAACTGGCCGCCTACGGGTTGTTGAGCGGAGCATTGAGCAAGCTGTTTGCGAAGGAGAAGAAGGGCCTCTATGCGGTCCTGATCATTGCAATGCTGGGCGGCAGAGTTGTTTGGGGAATGGCGGCCAGGATTTTTTACGGTATGGCGGGCATTCCTTTCGGATGGAAAGTGTTTCTGGCCGGAGGCTTTTTGAACGCCTGGCCCGGGATCCTTGTGCAACTGATCCTGATTCCGCCCCTGGTCCTGGCGATCCGCCGAATTACTGCGTCAAATCGCTGAGTTCGAAGGTCAATGCTTTGCGCAGCTCATCCAGGGTTATTTCCGCCTGGAGGCCGATTTTCCCCGCACTGATGATGATCGTATCCAGAACGTTCGCAGAGACATCGATGAATGTAGGAAACGATTTTTTCATGGCCAGCGGGCTGCAACCGCCGTGCACATACCCTGTGAGAGGGAACAGTGTCTTCGAAGGCACCATAGCGACGGATTTTTCTCCGGATGCAGCAGCAGCTTTTTTCAGATCCAGCTCCATCGGGCCCGGGATGATAAATACGTAGTATTGACCGCTGCGTCCTGCGGTCACCAGGGTTTTAAAAATTTGGCCGGGTGCCCGGCCCAGAGCTTTCGCAACATCCACTGCGGAAATGGCGGTTCCGCTTTCATAGGAGTGGGGGATATAGGCGGCACCGTGCTGTTCAAGAAGCCGCATGGCGTTGGTTTTATGCATCGCATACTCCTTTTGTCCGGATCGATCACACGCGTTATATGGTTGTATTATACAGAAAAAGTGCCCGGAAAGGGGCACTTTTTGGCACGCCAGAGAGGATTCGAACCTCCAACCTACTGATTCGTAGT
>JAAYDG010000164.1 GCA_012729355.1 Clostridiales bacterium | reverse complement strand
TGACGCATGTCAGGACGAAAACAGGAAAAAAGAACTCAAGGTCATCGCTGAAAACTGCAGAGTCGTTCCGGAAAATCCTCCTCAGAATTTCCACCAGGCGCTGCAGATGATCTGGTTTGTCCATGTCTATTTTCACATCGAAGTATGCACAACAGCCAACGGATACGGACGCTTTGATCAATATATGTGGCCTTACTACAAAAAAGATGTCATCGACGAAAAGAACATCACAGAGGCGTTCGCTTATGAATTGCTGTGCTGTCTATACTTAAAATCCTGCGAAGTCTATGAAGTAAGAGATAAGTGGTATGCGACCTCCTTCGCCGGATATCCCATGTGGGAGATCCTGATGGTCGGCGGACAGACCCGGGACGGAAGAGACGCAACCAATGAACTGTCGTATCTTTGCCTGGAGGCCGCGAATCAGCTGAAGACGACGCAGCCTGTCATGGCTGTTCGTGTATGGGAAGGCACCCCCGAAGACCTGATCCAAAAGGGATGCAAAATGATACAGGAAGGCCAGGCAAATCCGGGATTCTTCAATGATGTCACAGCCATGAAAATGACGTTGGGCAAGGGTTGCACCATGGAAGAAGCCCGAGATTGGGCCATCGTCGGTTGCATCCAGCCGGGCGCCGGCGGCGGAACCGCGGACGGATCCCCCGATGCAGGCTATGTGAACATGGGGAAGATGATCGAATTCGTTTTGCACAACGGCGTCGATCCGTCAACCGGAAAGCTGATGGGACTGCAGACGGGAGACCCGAGAGATTTTAAAAATATCGAAGAATTGAAAAACGCTTTAAAGAAACAGATCCTCCATCATTATGATTTAGTGAGAACCGGATATAACATCATGCAGGGGATCCATATGCTGCGGTACCCGGTGATCTTTGCGTCCATGGTCACAAAGGGCTGCGTTGAGAGCGGAAAATCGGTCCAGCACGGCGGAGCCAAATATTCAACGGCAGGTCTCTATATCACAGGCGCTGCCAATTTGGCCGATTCCATTGCCGCCATACAAAAATGTGTATTTGAAGACAAAAACATTACGATGGATGAATTGATCACTGCGCTTGACCGTAATTTTGAAGGGGAAGAAAGAATGCGACAGCTTCTGTTGAACAAGCCTCCGAAATTCGGCAATGATAATGAGCTCGTCGATGGGATCTACAGGGAAATGACGCATTTTATCGCAGACAATGTGCAAACCTGGAAGGATGCCAGAGGCGGCACGTATTCCTTCAATGTTCACTCACAGACGGTGAATATTTCTCACGGTCAAGTATGCGGCGCAACCCCTGACGGGAGACGTGCTGGAGAGCCTTTCTGTGATAATGCATCGCCCATGATGGGAAGAGATACAAGCGGCCCGACCGCTACCGTAAAATCTGTAGCATCGATGGACCAGGAGGCTTTCCATGACGGAGCCTTGTTCAATTTGAGATTCGATCCCAAGGGCGTAGAGGGAGAAAAGGGTTTGACGGCCATTGAAGGCGTTATAAAAACCTATTTTGAGCATGGCGGAGAGCATATCCAAATCAATGTCGTCGATAAGGAAACGCTTTTGGATGCTCAAGTGAATCCGGAAATGCACAAAGGACTCATGGTTCGTGTGGCAGGCTATATGGCCTATTTCACAGAACTGGATAAGAGCGCGCAAGATACCATTATATACAGAACAGCACATTTCTCAAACGCGAATTAAGGGGAAACAACATCTTCTTTCTCTACGTATGAACTTTCGTAAAGCGCAGCTGCATCACGTATTCTGCGCTTTATTTCTGTTCGGACAGGCAAGGGCGCCAAGCACTCGCATCGATCCCCAAAGCTGAGGAGAATGTTGTAGTAATAATCGTTTTCAATGAACGGAAAACGAACAATGTAGTGTTCCTCGCCGTCCGGTGAAAAGTCTTCATGAACGCAATAATCAAGCACCCTGTCCATAACAGATTTATGAATACGAATTTTGATTTTCGTTTGCATGGCTGCCAGAATATCCGTAAAATCCAACTGCGGCTTTTGATATTCTCGTGGTGTAAACACTTTCTCTAGTATTCGCAGGTTTGATGTGCGAGACAGCTTAAATAAGCGAAAATCATTTCTTATGTGGCAATACCCTTGCCAATACCAATGACTGCCTTTCAATACAAGCTGATACGGCTCGGCTGTTCGTTCGGTTCTATTTCCGTGGCGATCTGCATATTCAAACGAAAGCAGCTTGCTTTCTTGCAAAGCAGTTTGGATCATTTCTAAATAAGGTTGTATGTTCCTGTTGCCCAACCACGGACTTAAATCGATAGATAGTTGATTTGTTTTTAGCTCAATGTCTTTCGCTCTGTCGGCGGGGATAAAGCTCTTGACTTTCGCAAGTGCGTTTACCAGTTCATCCCCTCGCATCATGCTGGAAAGACCCGAAAGTCCCATTAATATGGCAGAAAGGTCGGCCGTCGAAAAAACTTTTTTGTCGATCTTGTATTCCTGCATGATTTCGAAGCCGCCGCCCACCCCCGAGGTTGAACGAACCGGAATACCCGCCAGGTTGATCGTGTCGATGTCCCGGTAGATCGTGCGGGGCGAAACTTCAAACCGATCTGCCAGCTCCTGCGCGCTAATACGCTCT
>JAAYDG010000163.1 GCA_012729355.1 Clostridiales bacterium | reverse complement strand
CCCCTGTTCCCGGATAAAGTACAGGGGAATCATCATTCCGTGATCCGGGACGTTGCATCGTTCGTCAGACGCTTCGACCGCCAGGCCTTCCCGGCCGGCCCACCGGGAGATCTCTCCGGCCAGATCCGCATCGTATCGGACCTTGATGCGGACCTGGGGGGCGCCGAAATCCGCAAAAGATCCTTCGGCGCCCCGGCCGGCCGAAATGGCAAAACAATCCCTGTAACTCACTGCGTGAGGGGTGGCGATCACCAGGGCGTCCGGCGCCAGGCTCCTGATCTGGTCTGCCACTTTTTTGTATGCGTCAATCGTCTTTTGGATCGCCTTTTGTCTGCCGGCGCCCACCTCCGGAATGATCAGTGGCGGATGGGGCACGATCCATGCTCCCTTCAACAACATCACACACGCTCCTTTCCCGTACATATACGCGCTGCCCGTCAAACCAGCTCATAAAACGATGTTTCCCGGGTGGATCCGATGAAGACCTGCTTCTCTTCCGAGCCTTTCGGCCATGATGAGAGTCTCCGCCGGTGTCGGGCCCCGATCCGTCATATGCCAGGCGGGAAAAAACCGGCTGATATGCCAGGGTACCGACGGATCCAGTTTCGAAGCGATGAAATCGGCGATCCCGGACAGCTGTGCAGCATCATCGTTCACCCCCGGAATGACCAGCGTCGTCACTTCCACATGAACCCCTGCCTCGTACATCGTCCTTATATTTTCCAAAACCGGCGCCAGACGTCCGCCGCAGTACTTCTGATATACATCATCCTCGAAAGCTTTCAGATCCACGTTGGCCGCATCCAGGAAAGGCAACAGTTCTATCAGGGCCTCTGCCGTCATGAATCCGTTGGTCACCCAGATATTTTTCAGGCCCGTGCTGCGGGCTTTCTTCATGATCTCCAGCGCATATTCCAGGAAGACAGTGGGCTCCGTATAGGTGTAGGACACAGACCGGCACTTCCATGCGAAAGCTTTTTTGATGTGTTCCTCCGGCTTGATCATTGCACCGCGTATCGCCCTCTCCGGGCCCGGTTGCTGGGAAATTTCCCAGTTCTGACACCATGCGCAGTGCATGTTGCAACCTTCCGCCGCAAGAGAGTAGGTTTTCGTGCCGGGCATGTAATACTGCAGCGGTTTCTTTTCGATGGGATCCGCCGCTACAGAGATGGTCTTCCCGTAGTTCATGCTGTACAGGCGTCCCCCATCGTTTTTTCGAACGCCGCACAACCCCCGGCCGTTCAGGGGAATGATGCACCTGTGGCGGCATACATTGCACATTACCCGCTCTCCGGAAAGGCTTTGGTATAAAAGGGCTTCTTTCATGGGGATCACCACCTTTTTCTTGCGCTTATTTTACCACCAACCGTCCCGTTATACAAACACCGCACAGCCTTGCCGATCTGCCCTCGGATTGACAAGAAATGAAGCACTCTCTATAATCGATTGAAAGGAGTGATGCACATGCAACAAACAGGAAAAATCCGCATCCCGGAAGGGAAAAAACTCGCCGTGAACCTGGGTTTCGACTTCGATGCATTTTCCGTCTGGATGGAAACCTTTCACCAGCCCAGCCAGGCCTATTTGTCCAGGGGGGAATACGCAGGAGAGGTCTGCGTACCCAGGATCCTGGAATTATTGGACAAATACAAGCTGACTGCGGGATTCTGCATCCCGGGACATACCGCCGATTCCTATCCGGATGTATGTAAAGAAATCATCGCCGCCGGACACGAAGTGATGCATCACGGATACGTCCACGAGGATCCCACCAACCTGAAGATCGAGGAGGAGGAAGCGATCCTGCTGAAAGGCTTCGAAGCGCTGGACCGGATCGGCGTGCGGCCCCGGGGCTATCGTTCCCCGGGTTTCGATCTGAGCGCTAACACCCTGAGCCTTCTGGAAAAACACGGGATCCGCTACGATTCCAGCCTGATGGGCAACGATTTCTATCCCTATTACCCCAGGGTCTGCCAGGCCAACTTCGACAAAGGGAACGTGTACACGGACACATCCAGGGTGGTGGAAATGCCGGTCACCTGGTACCTGGACGATTTCCCCCACTTCGAATTTATCGGATCCCGGACCGGAATGAAGCCCCAGAGCCAGGTGTTCGAGATCTGGAAGACTTACTTCGATTATGGGGTCTCCCACACGCAGAGCGGCATGATGGCCATCACCATGCACCCCCAGGTGATCGGAAGGCCCCACCACATCACCATGCTGGAAGAGTTGATCGACCATATGCTCGACAGCGGGGCCTGGATCACCACACTTGACAATATTTATCAAAACATTGCATGGTGAACATTCATCGGATCGGATGGGAAAATGAAAAAGGATGCGTCCGCAGAACGCATCCTTTTCCGTGCATTGATAGCTATTCTTTGACCGCAGCGATTTGATCCATCAGATCTTCGATGGTCTTGTTGCGTTCGGCAATCTCCTTGCACATAACAGCTACTGCTTCGTCCATCTCTTCTCCGGCTGTGAATTTGTCCAGATAATACCCGCCGATTTTCTGCAAGACTTCGTCGATCGCACTTTTTTCTTTGCTTACTTTAGATTTCAGTTTCGTGATTTCCACCGCATCGCCTGCTTTTTCCGTCATATCCTTGGCAACGCTGCTCAGTTTATCTAAAAATGCCATGTCGATACCTCCTTTTCGTCTCATCTCTGTGTTCAATAGGCTTACTTCGTGTCTGTAGCCTATTATATAGCATAAACAGTGGTCGATGCAAACCGGAAATATTTTTCTTAAATATGCGTTTAAGTGAATCGTTTCGGAGCTTCGAGATAGTCTTCGATATTGTCGATCACCTTTTGAGTCAAGCGTTCCAGTGCTTTGGTGCTGGCGCCTGCGCCCGGAGGACCCTTTCGGACGGCATTGGGAAACTGAAGAATCTCCGGATCTCCTGCGGCACCCGGGGTATCGCAGAAGAAATAGTGCTGCGGATCGGAGGCCAGCCACTTTTTGAGCGCTTCCGTATCATGCCCCGGACCGATAGAAGTGTTGAACAGCATCTTTCTTCCGGTCATGACTTCAAACTCCGGCTCTTTGAGCAGGATCACGTTCTTGTTCAGACCCAGGCAGACGATCTCGCTGTCCCGGAGCAACTCGTGCAGGGGTTTGAAATGCATGCCTTCCGCTTCTTTTTCCGGCTTGACGCTTCTGGCAAAATAGGAGATCTGCGCCCCCAGGAGCTGCATGGCGGTTGCGATCATGCTGCCGGTGGTGCCCATGCCTACCATGCCGACCTTCATGTCCGTCAGCTCGTGGGGATACTCGGCCCATTTCAAGGGTCCGTAACCGTGCAAGAGTCCGATGGTTTCGTAGAGTACATATTCCACCACTCCGTTGTCGCCGTAGTCCCGGATCCCGGTCACCGTGATCCCTCGGGTGCGGGCGTAGGCGATGTCCACATTGGCGGACGCTTCCGAATACAGGCTGCAGCACATGCCGATGTACCGAAGCCGAGGGCATTGCGAGAGCACAGCTTGCGGATAGGCGCTGGTATGGCTCACCAGAATCGCATCCGCATCGCCGATCCGGTCCACCATCTCCTCCTCCGATGCCGGGATATCATCAAACGATACGACTTGACCGGCAATTTTATGCAAACGGTCGATGCCGTATTGCAGCATCCCTGTCGGTTCCGTAACTACAAGTTTTTGAAACATGACTCCCTCCATTCGGTGTCGGTACGATCCCATCCTTGCGTTGCGTACTTTCCCGGAACTATTTCAGACGAAACACCGCTTTTTTACGACCGACCACGCTTCCGGTGGCATTGATCAGATCCGAAGGAAACGATTCGTCCAGACGCCGGATCGTTTCTTTGTTTTTATAATCGAGCTGCTGCAGGATTTCCCGCAAGATCAGGGACATATGTGCTCCGTTTCCGTCGTACACTTTCACCGCCACACCGATCCGTTCCTTTTTCAGACCAAAGGTATACACGCCGTCGGCGCCGGTCTTCCCGATGATGTTGCTGTCTTTACAGAGAACACCGCACAGAGAAGTTGCATCCATCAGATTCTCCGGATAACGGGCGATAATCCTTCCGTTCCGCTCTGCTGCCGCTGCAATGGCCGGATCTTCGATCAGATCCGGCGCTGCAAGGCGCAGATAGGATAGGGCCATAGAGGTCATGGGTACGCCGAACACCGGAACGCCACATCCGTCCCAGCCGATTTGAATCTGCGTCTCGGGCACATCGGTGAACACCGATACGTATCGGAGGATCTCCTGCTGCACCGGGCTTTCCGCTTTCCAGTAATCCGCCGGAACGCCGCCCATTTCCCGCTGCATCAGGATCAGGCCCAGGTGCTTGCCGATACAGTTGTCTGGGACTGCAGGCAAGAGAACCCGACATGATCGAAAGTTCTTCGTCGGTCAAGCCGTATTTCGTATCGATCTCCAGAGGATAGAGCGGCAGGATCTGAATGGGTTTGGAAGAGGATCGATAGTAGCTGACAAAGGTCACATCTCCTGCGCTCAAACGAAGGCCTGATTCGTCTACGATGGCAATGCTGCCGATCTGGAAACATTCCAGTAAAGGACCGCGGGTGATTTCCACCAGTTTTCCCGGTTTCATGGTGCTCCTTTTCCTATCTGATTTGTGCGATAACAGCTGCAGTCACTTCGTCCGTGGAGGAATGTCCGCCCAGATCCGGTGTGCGGCAGCGGCCTTCGGCCAGGACAGCCTCCAGGGCGGAAAGAACCTTTAGGGCCCATTCCGGCTGTCCCAGATGCTCCAGCATCTGCGCTGCCGCCCAGATGGTAGCCATGG
>JAAYDG010000162.1 GCA_012729355.1 Clostridiales bacterium | reverse complement strand
GCCACGGTGAGCGTATCGGTAAGAGACAGAAGTACGAAAGGTGTTTCCTGCATGCTGTTTTCCTTTCAAATCCGGTGGGCGCTCTCTATTGAAATGTCGCCAGTCCGGCATCGATGACGGCCACCAGATCGTCGGACCGGAGTCCGATCCAGAGGTTGATAACGATCAATGCGAAAGAAGCCAGAAGGTATTCGGTATCCATGCTCAGCTGTCTGCGGAGGTGGGCAAACAGGATCCGGCGATTCTGCCCTTCGCAAACCTCCTCCTCCGAATCTTCTTTTCCGAAGATCAGGGACAGGATCCGAATGTAATAGATCGCCGTCAGGATCGTGGACAGGATGATGGCCGTGAGGGACGCATACATCCGCCAGTCGTGGGTGCCCGCCGCGGCGGTCACCAAAGTCAGTTTCGTAATAAAACCGGCAAAAAACGGCAGTCCGATCATGGAAAGCGTGCCCACGGCAAACGCCGCACCGGCCGCCACGTCCCGTCTGCCGGCGCCCCGAAGGGCTTCGAAATCCTTTTTTCCCTCCGAAGCATCCATCAGACCACCGGCCGATATGAACAGCATCGCCTTCGTGACGGCGTGAACCACCACCTGGACCAGTGCCGCCGAGACCCCTGCAACGGTCCCGAGCCCGATCCCGCAGAAAATATATCCGATCTGGCTGACGCTGGAAAAAGCCAGCATCCGCTTGATGTCCTTTTCGAACAGCGCATTGACAGATCCCAGAAGCATTCCCAGAATGCCAAAGACCAAAAGCAGATTCAGGATCGCATGGCCCGTCATCACATCGGGACCCACGGTCCGGAAAAAAATTTTGATCATCAGAAAAATGAAGGATTTCAGCACCAGTCCCGAAAGAATGGCGCTGGAAGCTGCCGAAGCGCTGCTGTGAGCGTCGGCCAACCAGGAGTGAAAGGGCCAAAGCGCGCTTTTCAGCGCCAGGCCCACGGCGAGCAGCGCGATGGTCACCTGCAGCGGGGCCAGAAAAGATCCGCTCCGGGCCAGGTGGTTCACGGCCTCCTGGATGTGGGGCATCAGCAAATGACCTGTGAGGCCGTAGATCAGGCAGATCCCGATCAGGAACAGGCCGGAGCCCAACAGACTCATGATCAGGTAGCGCATGGAGGCCGCCAGGGTGTATCCGTCCTCTTTGCTGATGATGATGCCGCAGGCCGTTACCGTGTTGATTTCCACAAACACGTAAGCCGTAAAAAGATCGTTGGTATAAGTGAGGGCCAGCATGGAACTGAGCAGGAACAGCACGGAAATGTAGTACAGGTTCACTTTGGATCGTCCGATATCGCTGCGCAGGTGGTTCCGCCCGCCCATCAGAGACAATAGCATAACGACCAGAAACATGAACGCCATCGACGCTTCCAGTTCGCCGGCCCGGATTTCGTTGCCGACGGGTGCGCCGTAGTGACCCATGCGATACGTAAACATGGGCGCACCGTCCCAAAAGCTGTTCAGCAATAGGAAGGACAGCAACGCCAGTACGACAAGGACCCCGTTGGTCAGGCGGTGGGAAGCCCGCGCCGGCAAGACCAGACAAACGACGCCGGCCAGCATGGGCGCCAAAATCGAAAAGGCCGGAACGTTCTGCACAAGAGTCATCGCATCGCCTCCCGGTCCTTCCTTCTGAGTTGGTGGACGATCTCGTCGATATCGAGCGTATTGAATTCCTCGTAAAGCCTGACGGTGAGCGCCAATAATACCGCAGTGACCGACACGGACACGACGATTCCGGTAAGCACCAGCCCGCTTGGGACCGGGTTCACGTAAAGATCCGGATCGACCGTTCCGGCGGAGACGATGGGCGCAGCCGCATCGTCCACATAGCCTTTGGCGGCCAAAAACAGGTAGATCGCCGTGTCCATGACATTCAGGCCGATGATTTTCTTGATGAGATTTCGGGCCAGCAGCAGATTGGAAAATCCGATGCCGAATAAAACGATGGCTGCCACCTCGGGAAGATTCGTCACCATGTAGTTGTTCATATGTTGAATCCTCCTTTCCGGAACATCAGGTAGACTGCGTAGACGGTCGTGGCCACCACGATGGCGACACAGACATTCAGGGGCATGATCAGTCCTGCGGACAGGATATTTCCCCGATTCGTGATCGGGATGACACTTTTGATATCGTTGGCGCCCACAAAAAACGAATAGCCCTTGGCCAGGAAATAGAATCCCAACGCCCCGCAATTCAACCGCCGGTAGCGGATCCGGTGCATGAACCGTTCCGTTTTCTCCAATCCGAACGCATTCAGATACAGCAGCAATCCGGCGCCGATGATGGCGCCGCCGGAAAACCCGCCTCCGGGAGAAAGGTGTCCCGTCAACGTGATATAGGTCCCGAAGAGAAACACGGCGGGCACCAGAAATAAAAACGCCTTGTTGAGGATCACGTCGTTCCGGGGTTCGTATCGCCGATCGATGGCTTCCACTTCCTCTTCTTTTTTGCCTGCATCCACACGCAGCAGAATGTACACAGAGCAGGCCGATACGAAAAGCACGCACAGCTCGCCCAGCGTGTCGAATGCGCGGTAATCCAGGATCATGGCGGTCACCGCGTTCCGCGCACCGGTCTCCCGGGCGCCGTTTGTGAGATAATGGACGGCCACCTCGTTGTTGGCCGGATTGAGCGGATCCCCCATCACAGGCATCTCCGACACCGTATAGAGAAGAATGCCGATCAGGAGCATGGTAAAGGCGATGCTCAGAATGTTGTACAGCGTCTGGATCCGCGTCCCTTTAAACATCGTTCGACTCCTCCCGTTCCCGGTGCGCCAGATACGCCCGGACTTCGTCTTCGGATTCTTTCAGATCCCGTTCCAGTTCCCGGATCCGCTTCAGGGCGATGAAGAGAAGAACAGACGTGATCCCGGCGCCTACGGCCGCTTCGGTGATTGCCAGATCCGGCGCTTCCAGCAGCAACCAGACCATGGACATCACCAGACTGTAGGACATGAAAATGATGACAGCCGGAAGCAGTTTTCGGGAAGCCGATACCGCCAGCGCCGCCACCACGAGAAGCCCCAGCAACACTGCGATCAATCCCTGCATTCTCGTTCCACCTCGCATTCCTGTTCCAGTTCGTCGTTGGTTTCGGTTTCCAGCTTTGCCACCAGATGGCTGCAAACCGGTGTGGAAAACCAGAGAAAGACCGCCACGGCAGCCAGTTTCAGCGTCACAAAGGTGAAGCCGCTGAAAATCATCAATCCGATCAGGCACAGAACGATGCCCAGACTGTCACCGATGGACGCAGCGTGCATCCGGTTCAGCACATAGGAAAATCGATAGTTGCCGTAGATCTCTATCACGAAGATGATCAGTCCGGAAAGAAAAAACAAAGCGCCGGCTCCGAACCGCAGGATCTCAGGAAACATTCTGTCCCCTCCTTTCGCTTTCGCGATCTTCCTCCGCAGGATCCCGGCGGGCAGCATCTTTGCGGGCCAGATACACCCCCCGGTAGATCCGGGACAGGACCACCACCGCCAGAAAACTGATCATGGCGTAGAGCAGGCTGATATCCACCAGATAGCCTTCATCCAGGATCACCGCCAGGATCGTGATCGCCGTGATCGTCATGGTGCCGCCCATATTCACCGACAGGATCCGGTCGGCGACCCTCGGGCCCCGGATGGTCCGCAGGATACAGAAAAACAGGAGGACGCCAAGAAGGTACAGCGCTCCGATCAACAGGATCTCATAGGCTTTTTGCAGGCCTTCGCTGACAAAGATCATTTCCCGCTCACCTCCTCCATGCGGCGCAAGCGCCGGACCAGTCCGGAAGTCTGTATGTCCTCTGCCAGAGATGCGTCCAGGCAGTGGACGGTGAACACCTCGTCCTCCAGAGAAACCGTGATGGTTCCGGGCGTCAGCGTAATGGAGTTGGCCAGCACCACCCGGGCGGTTTGCGTGCGGAGACCGGTCCGAAACCGGATGATCCTGGGGGCCGGCTTTCGGATCCTTCGAAAGATATAGGGAATGGACGCCAGATTGGCCTTCCAAATCTCTCCGATCAGCGCGCCTACATATAAGACAACCTGAATCGACAGACGAAGGACCCGTCGCTCCTTTTCGATGCTGTAGTCCATATGCCGGCAGGCAAACCCCAAAAGCAGGCTCGTCAAAAGGATGCCGAAGACCAGGATCTCGGGCGTCATTCTGCCGTTGAATATCAGCCATAAAGCCAAAAGAATCAGAAACAAGCGCGTCCCTTTCTATTGAAACAATTTTAGAAATTCAGCGGACGGAAGCGGCCGGGCATAGTGAAATCCCTGGATCCGATCCACGCCCAGTTCTCGAAGCGTATCGATCTGATCAGGTCGATGGATCCCCTCTGCGATCACGAGAAACCCCAGACGTTTACACATTTGAATCATTTCTTCGAACACCACAGCCCGCTGGGTACCGGACTCGTAGGACGCAAACATTTTCCGATCCATTTTCACTGCGTATAGCGGCAGGCTCGCCATGCGGTACAGATTGGAATATCCTGCGCCGAAGTCATCCAGAAGCAGCCGGATCCCCTTTTGAGTGAATGCCTGCAGCCTGGAAATGAGCGCATCGTCAAATGTGGCGGCCACCGATTCGGTGATCTCCAGTCCGATGCTGTCGAAGGAAACGCCCTCTTCCCGGATGATGGTGACGATACTGTCGTACAGGTCATCCTGAATCAGATCGACCGTGGAAACGTTCACGGTGATCATGTCCAGGCCGAACCGTTCCAGCGGCCCGTTTTTATGGATGAAGCGGCACACATTCCGCAGCGCTCTTCGGTCGATTTGGACGACGGTTCCGTTGGTTTCCGCTATAGAGATCAGCTCCTGGGCGGACACATCGCCCAAGCGAGCGTCCTTCAGCCTGATCAGCGCTTCTGCGGAAACGAACCGTTCTTTCTCCAAAGAATAGATCGGCTGAAAGTACATTTCGTATTTGTCATTCTTGAGTGCCGCTGCCATGGCAGACTCCACAGCGGCATAGCGGTTCGAATCGGCGATGGTGCGCTCGTCGATTTGAAACAGTCCATGGATGCCCCGGGCTTTTGCCTCCCGAAAGGCCGTCTCTACCAGACGGGTAAAATTTTCGGACTCCGTCACCAGTTCGCTCCGGGGGAAAGCGCAAATCAACAGCGGAGGCCGCAGGACGGAGCCCGCCGCTTCGAAATGAAACGCTCCGGTTTCCCGAAGTTCGGTGGCAGCGTTTTCGTAGCACGCTTCGTCTTCCGTAAGCATCACGTATACCGTAGCGCTCATCCGGAAGATCCATCCCTTGGGACAGAGTTTCGTAAGATAGTCCGCCATCTGCTTGATCGCTTCGTTCATGTCAGTCAGTCCCAGATGCTGCCCTTGGCTCATCAGGTCTTCGATGCTCACGGCGAGTCCGAGGATCTTTCGACGATGACGGGCGCCGCTGTCGATGTATCGCATCAATGCCGCATGATTGAAGACACCGGTCACGACATCCAGCATCTCTTCCGGGATCTGCAGAATGAAATATACCATCGTGATGGACAGCGCGATCACCATGCTGCTCAGAAGATATTTCGGAAACAGAAACTGGATGAACACTCCGATGCCCACAAAGCTCAGAAACACCAGGATCGTAATGAACTGGGTCCGCAAAAAGCGCTTTCGGAAGCAAAAAAGCGCCAGCAATGAAACAGACAGGTAAAAAGCGAAGGTCAGGAACAGCAGCGAAAAATACGGTCCTCTCAGGTAAGGTTGTCCCGCCTCCACAGAAAAGATCCATCGGGTAGCCGGATTGAGAAGGATCGCCAAAACATTGAGGGATGCCGGCAGCATCGCAGCGACCAACATCGGCCGCCTATGCGATCCCAGTTCGCCGGCGACGGCCAACACGTACAGGAACACCGCAAGGGGCAATACGGACTGGATGATGTAGAACGGAGTGTTGAGGACGTAATTGATCCAGGGAGGCAATGCCGCAGCGTTCATGATCGTCCAGGATCCTGCGATGTCCAGGATCAGATCCGCCAAGGCCAGGATCATGACAACGCTGTAAATGCGGTTCTGGAGATCCGGATACCGTTTTTTTCGAAAATAATGGAATGCGACGACCGACAAAAATGCCAGCGAACAGAGCGCATATCCGATTTCGTATTTCATAGGTCTCACCAGGTGCTGTAACAGAATACATTTTGATTATCACATTTATTGTGAAGGATGACAACAAAAAAACTTTTGTGCTTTCAGCCGTTTACGGAGTCCTCTCCTGCGGGAATCTCTTAAAATACTTGCAATGGGACGGATGAAATGATAGAATGTTTGTGTGTTGAATCAATTTTTCGCATTTATGCCGAAAACATAAAGGAGGACCCCCCAGTGAAAGAGGACAGATCCATTCCGGCTTCGCAGAAAAGTGAAACCTATATCAGCCCCTCGACGCACATCACCGGCTCGATCAACGCCGAAAACAGCATCGTCTTCGACGGCAGGATCAACGGAAATCTCGCATCTGACCGCGACGTACGCATCACCGGCACCGTCGTCGGGAATGTGTCGGGTCAGGATGTGGTGCTGACCGGAGGCAGGGTCAAAGGAGATATATTCGCCAAGGGGGATATCAAAGCGAACACCGAATCGGTGGTCATCGGTGATATCACCGGACAGAACATCGATTTCAACGGGAAATGCAGGGGCAATCTGATCATTGAAGATATCGTGACCCTCCGCAGCGAGTCCCTGGTTGCGGGGAACATCCGGTCTCTCACCGTGGGCATGGAGACCGGCGCCGCTGTGCAGGGCGAAATCCAAAGCAGCTCGGAACGGACGATCGATGAAAGTGTGTTCGACGATATGTAGCGGCGGGGAAACAACCCTTCGCCCGAATTTCCGAAAGCGCGTTCCCTACCATACGATCCTCAGAGCACTCGGTTTCGAGTGCTCTTGTTTTTGCTCAACGTCCCTTTTGGGAAAGAGGCAGTCATGAAGGACTTTGACATCGACCGGGACCGCCTTCTGGCCTATACCGGCCGGGAGAGTCATCCGGTCCTCCCCCCGGGAATCCGATCTGTCGCCGCGGAAGCGTTTTCACGCAATCCTGTTCTCCGCACAGTCGTGTTCCCCGACAGCGTGGAACACGTGGGAGAGAGAGCCTTCTTTGCGTGTCCGTCTCTCCGGGAGATTCTGCCGGGAAGTCGGCTTCGTTCTTTGGGCGCTTTCGCGTTTGCGGACTGCACCTCCCTGCGCATGCCCGCTTTCCCCTCCTCCCTTCGGGAAATCGGAGACTATGCGTTTTCCCGGGCATTCGGCAGTGGGGGGAGATCGGATGCCGGCGACGGTGTGGCGGTCCTGCCCGACGGGGTGACACACCTTGGCGCCGGCGCCTTTTGGGGATGCCGGGGCATCGTATTGTCTCAAACGCTGCGGGATCCTTCCCTGGGCCGCGCCCTGTATGATCCGGACAAGCGGTCCGGACACTGGGCCGAAAGCCTGCGATTCAAAGGTCATTTCCTTTCCGTACGCGGCGTTCCCCCGGAAAAGACCCTGTATAAACTGTGGATGGCCTCCCGCACCGAAGGGCGAAATTGTCTGGATGCCCTGATGGAATTGTGGCAGCCCGGGGGATCCCCGGATCTGGCAGCCTATGACGGACTGTTTTCATCCATGATTTCGGAAGACGACAAGACGAAAATATCCGTGTACCGGCTGCTCTATCCCCGGGATCTGGCAGAGGCAGCGAAATCCCGCTATCTGAGCTGGCTGGAGAAACACGCGGTCCGAAGCGTGGAGATCATCGAAAAAGAAGAGCGATGGGCCCTGCTGAAGTTGCTCTCGTTTCACAAATTGCTGTATTCTTCCCGGGAACAGGCTTTATTCGATGCGGTCAACCGAACGAAAGACACCCGCTGCGTCGCCTGGCTGCTTCGTCGACGCAGGGCGGCAGACGAACCGGATGATCTCACTTTATAGAAAGGCCGTTGCATGAAGATTCCGAAAGACAACGAAATCCTTTGCGATCCGGCAGAAGACATCCTGGAGCTGACGCGGGACGAATTGGCGCTGACGGTGAAATATCTGGGGACCGCACTCCGTCGATTCACCCTGGCCTGCCGGCCCGGGACGAACCGAATCGCCACGGATTGCGACACCCTCTTTTTTGACCCCGTCCGGGTCATCGCCGCTTATAGGGAAGATCCTTGCGGCTTGCAGCGCACCTATCTCCATACAGTGCTCCACTGCCTTTTGGGACACCCGTTTCGCGCTTCGGGCAAGGAGGAAACACTGTGGGACTTTTGTGCGGATCTCGAAGCAGAGAGCATTTTGGCGGAACTTCCTCTTCCGGCGGATACAGACCCCCGGGCCGTCCGAAGAGACGCCCTGCTTTTCGAGCTGGAACAAAAAATACCTCTCCTGACGGCGGAATTTCTCTATGCGCATTACCGGGAGACCCGCATCGAACCATCGGATCTCGCCGAGCCGGCCGCCTGGTTTTACAGGGACGATCACCGCTTCTGGCATGAAACCGGCATCCAAGCGCCGCCGGAACGCGATCCTTCCGGAGAAGGACAACGGGCCGGCGGACTGCAGGAGGAATGGAGCCGGATCCTGAAAATGGAATCGGAACAGACCCGCAGCAAACCGGAATCGTTTCCGGAGGCCCTGACGCAGCGTATGCCGGACCGCATGGTCTACAAAGAAAACAGATACGACGCATTTTTAAAGCGGTTCGCCGTCACCGACGAAGAACTGCGGGAGGATCCCGATGCCTTCGACGTGGGCCTCTACAGCTACGGACTTCGCCTCTACGGCAACATGCCCCTGATCGAACCGCTGGAATACCGGGAAACGGAAAAGATCAAGGAATTCGTCATCGCCCTGGACACTTCGGGCTCTTGCCGCGGAGAACCGATCCGCGCCTTTCTGACTCGAACGTACGATATCATCAAGAGCGCCGGATGTTTTTCCCGCAAGCCGCTGCTCTATTTGCTCCAGGCGGATGACAGGATAAGATCCTGCCGATGCATCACCTGCGACCGGGATCTGGAAGAATATCTGCAAAACGAAAAATTGACAGGGTTCGGAGAAACGGACTTCCGCCCGGTGTTCCGCTGGGTGGAAGACCAGGTTCGACTAGGCGTCCTGCGTCACCTTCGGGGACTCATTTACTTTACCGACGGGTTCGGGACCTTTCCGGACTGGGCTCCGCCCTGCGAGTCGGTCTTCGCTTTTATCAAAGGGAACAACAACGCCGCAGAAACCCCGCCCTGGGCGGTCAAAGTGGAATTCGAATAGCTGAACGAAAGACAGGAGAGCACGCCCATGTTCATCAATGAGGTCAAACAACAGATCCGCTATACGGTGCAAGTCTATCTGAAGAAGAACGAATACGGAAATTATCGGATCCCGCCGGTCAGCCAGCGGCCCGTCTTTTTGATCGGCCCGCCGGGCATCGGCAAGAGCGCCATCATGGAACAGATCGCCCAGGAAATGGGCATCGCCCTCGTCTCTTACTCTATGACGCATCACACCCGTCAGAGCGCACTGGGACTTCCCGTCTTGGAGAAGAAAACCTTTGACGGCCAGGAGTATACCGTCTGCCGTTATTCGATGAGCGAAATCATCGGCGCCATCCATCAAACCATGGAAGAAAGCGGCATTCGGGAAGGAATTCTTTTTCTGGACGAGATCAACTGCATTTCGGAAACACTGATGCCATCCATGCTGCAATTTCTGCAGTACAAGCGTTTTGGCGAGCATAAAGTCCCCCCGGGCTGGATCGTGGTCACCGCAGGAAATCCTCCGGAATACAACAGGTCCGCACGCAACCTGGACATCGTCACACTGGACCGGTTGAAAGTAATCGAAGTGGATTCGGACTACGATGCCTGGCGATCCTATGCTTCGGCCAATCATATCCACCCTGCCGTTACCGGATACCTGGATACCCGCAGGGACGATTTTTACAACGTGGAGATCGACGCCGGCGAAAAATCCTACGTCACGGCCCGGGGATGGGAGGACCTTTCGCAGATCCTGTATCTGACGGAAGAAGAACACCTGCCGGTGGACGAAAATCTGGTCACTCAATATATCCGGCACCGGGACATTGCCAGGGAATTTACGCTCTATTACGCATTGTTCAATAAGTATCGAATGTTGTACGAACATCAGGATCTTCGGAAAGGGACTCTGAGCGACGATCTGCTCCGCAGGCTGCGAAAGGCGCGATTCGACGAAAAGACCGCCGTAGTCCACATGCTGCTGGACGGACCCTTGGAAGCAATCAGGAACGTAACCGACGACCGGGATGTGCTGAGCCTGCTCCTTCCTCTCCTGAAACAGGTCCGGCAGGAATGTGCGGACGGCTCCGACTGTATGGCCGCCCTGGACAGAAAGATTCTGTACCAGCAGGAATTTCTCAGGAAAGCCGTCTCTGCCCACAGCCTGTCCAGGGAGAAAAAAGAGCAGACGCTGGCAGTCGAGCATCTGCTGCATCAACTCAAAAAGAATGTGCTCCTGGAAGAAGGCAAAACGTCCGAAACTCCGTCGGAGGCCCTCCGCAGCGCATTCAACCGGCTGGCCGCAGACCTTCGCGACCGGGGGCAGGCCGTTTCGGCAAGGCTGGAATCTGCGTTGGAAATGATCGAAACGCTGTACGGCGCAGATCGGGAAATGCTCCTGGCGGTGACAGAACTGACCGCCGACCCCAAAAGCGCAAAATTCATTTCCAATTTCGGCAGTTTGTTGTATGATAAGTACAGCGAAGCTCTCCTCCTGGACGAACGACGGATCCGGATCGAGGAAAGACTGGAGAAATTATCTCTGTGATCGCTGTTTCATTCAGAAAGGAACCAATCATATGATACGCAAAAAGAAAGCGGAACCCGCAGAGCCGGTCGAGCAGCAAAAACCCGTAGCAGTCCCGGAGAAAACCAGCACCGTCCTGGCCGAAGGCGTTCTGTTCAAAGGAGATTTTCAGTCCGATGAACCCATGCTGATCCACGGAAGCGTCGAAGGCGTCATCCGATCCAGCAGCGATGTTACCTTGACCGGAAAATCGCAGCATAACGGCGACATCACCTCGGATAATCTGGTCGTCGCAGGAAAAGCCCAAGGAAAGATCAAGTGCAAAAGCACTGTGGAAATAGCCGACAAAGGAAAAGTCGAAGGAACCTTGGAAGCAGCCAGATTCATTATGAGCGACGATGCTGTTTTTGAAGGCAGCCTCAAAATCAAAAAGCCCTCCGAACCGAAGTCGGCGGAGGCTTCGGCCGCCCCCGGGGAGAAAGCACCCGCAAGACCGTAAAACCTCACATCGTAAAACACGAAAAAAGGCGCCGGGGACGAGCTCCCCGGCGCCTTTTGATTATCTTGGCGTTCGAAAATCCTTCGGTCATTTGAAATAGGCCACCGCCGACTCGAACAGCTTCATGTCGTAACGGCCCGGCACGTTGATGAACACCCCGTTGCCGCTGCGTTCGAAGTGCCCCATTTTACCCAGCACCCTGCCGTCGGGTGATGTGACCGCCTCCACGGCATAAGCCGACCCGTTGGGATTGAAAGGCAACACCATGGTAGGCGCTCCGCTTTCGTCCACGTACTGAGCTGCGATCTGGCCGTTCTCCGCCAGTTGTCGCATCAGCTCGGGACTGCAGACAAAACGTCCCTCTCCGTGGGATATGGGTACGCTGTAGATCTCTCCCACGCCGGTTCCGGCCAGCCAGGGGCTCTTGTCCGAGGCGATCCGGGTGCGTACGATATCCGCTTTGTGGCGACCGATGGCATTGAACGTGACGGTCGGCGATTCCTCTGTGATCGGCAGAATCTTTCCCCAGGGAAGCAGCCCCAGCTTGATCAGCGCCTGAAATCCGTTGCAGATACCGATCATAAGGCCGTCCCGCTCTTCCAGCAGCCGCTCCGTTTCCTCCTGTACTGCCGGATGACGGAAAAAAGCGGTGATGAATTTTCCGGAGCCGTCAGGCTCGTCTCCGCCGGAGAAGCCTCCGGGAATAAAGACCATATTTGCCTGCTTCAGCTGCCGGGCGAACTGCAGCGCGGATTCCTGGACATCGGACGCAGTCAGATTTCGGATCACCGCGATTTGGGGGTCCGCGCCGGCCGCGGCCATGGCTTTGGCTGAGTCGAACTCACTGTTAGTGCCGGGAAATGCCGGGATCAGCACCTTGGGCCGGGCAACGCGCACAGAGGGCTTTACGCGACCGCTCGCTCTGAATGCATAGGTTTCCACAGAGGCTTTGGGCTGTTCCGAAGTATATTTGCATGGAAAGATCCCTTCCAGTACTTCCTCCGAAGAAGCTGCCAGCTCCTCCACGGAAAGCTTCTCCTTGCCCCGAATCAGTGTGGGCTCGGACAGCGTACGGCCCAGCTTCGTGCAACGCACACCTTCCGGTATTGCTTCGGGAGGCCGATGTGTTTCCAACACGAAGGAACCGTAGCTGTAGCCGAACAATTCCGCAACGGTGTATTCCGGTTCAAAAGCAAAACCCCGCCGATTCCCCAGGGCCATTTTATACACGGCTTCGGCCGCGCCGCCGTAGCCCGGAGTCGCCGCAGCGCTCAGGATCCCCTGACGGCCCCATTCCGACATCGCGGCAAAGATCTTTTTCAGTGAACTTGCAGTCGGCAGACCTTCCGCGTTGAGCTGCGGGCGGATCCAATAGACCTCTCTGCCGGCCTCTTTGAATTCAGGAGACAGGATCCGGTCCAGGGATTCTGTGGTGACGGCAAAAGAGATCAACGAAGGCGGCACATGAATATCTTCGAAGGTCCCGCTCATGGAATCCTTGCCGCCGATGGCGGCCAGATCCAGATCCTTCTGGGCTCGGAAGGCGCCCAGCAAAGATGCCAGCGGCTTGCCCCACCGGGACGGCTCTTTCTCCAATTTCTCGAAGTATTCCTGGAAAGACAAATAGATTTCTTTGAAATCCGCTCCTGCGGCAATCAGCTTGGCCACCGACTCCACCACGGCCAGATAAGCGCCGTGATAGGGATTCCTTTCAGAAATATACGGATTGTAGCCCCAAGCCATCAGCGAACAGGTCTGAACGTCCCGCAGAGGGTCGAAAACCTTTTGGACCATGGCCTGGGTCGGCGTGCGCTTGGAGATGCCGCCCAGGGGCGCCAGGACCATTCCGGCGCCAACGGAAGCGTCAAAAAGTTCCACCATCCCTTTTTTCGAACATACATTCAGATCCCGGACCAGAGCCCTGAAACTGCCGGCGAAATCATCGTTCACGTCCTTCCCGTACGACGCCGGCGCTTCCACCCGGGCTTCCGCCTTCTTTGGCGCGCCGTTGGTATTCAGAAAACCGCGATCGATGTCCACGATCCTGCGACCGTTCCAGAACATCACCAGACGGGCCTCCTCGGTGACCCGGGCAATGGGCGTCACTTCCAGGTTTTCCTCTGCCGCCAGACGGCAGAATTGCTCCTGATCCGCCGGGTCTACCACCACGGCCATCCTCTCCTGGGATTCGCTGATGGCCAGCTCTGTGCCGTCCAAGCCTTCATATTTTTTGGGTACGGCATTCAGATCCACAGACAATCCGTCGG
>JAAYDG010000161.1 GCA_012729355.1 Clostridiales bacterium | reverse complement strand
CCGCAGGATGATGCAGTCGGCATTTTTCAGCGAATCCGTTCGCTGAAAGCAGTCTCCCAGGCAGGCCAGGCCTTCTTCGGCGATGTTGTTATAGATCTTGATGTTATGCATTGGTCCCTCCTGAATGATTTCTGTCGAATTCTTCGATGTAGCGCACCAGCGCTTCCACGCCTTCCATGGGCATTGCATTGTAAATGCTGGCGCGCATACCGCCTGCGATCCGGTGTCCCGCCAGGTTCACCAATCCCCGTTCCCGAGCCTGGTCGATAAAGCGCTTGTCCAGTGCGGGATCGGAAGTTTTGAACACGACGCTCATCAGAGAACGGTCCCGGAGCGCAACGGGTGCTGTGAACAGGCTGCTGTCATCGATGCACCGGTACAACATGTCTGCTTTTTTTCGGTTGAGCGCCTCCATGGCCGGAATGCCGCCTTGGTCGATCAGATGGCGGAACGTAAGACCTGCGATATAAATACTGTACGTCGGCGGAGTATTGTACAGAGAAGCGTGATCGGCCATGATCTGATAGTTCAGCATGGTGGGTGTTTCGGGGGGTGCAAACCCCAGTAAGTCTTTTCGGATGATCACGATCACGAGACCTGCGGGACCGATGTTTTTCTGGGCGCCGGCCCAGATCAATCCGAATCGATTCACATCGATCTCTTCGGAGAGGATGCCCGAAGACAGATCGCAGACCAGGGGAATCTCTCCGGTATCCGGATACGCGGTCCACCGGGCCCCGAAGACCGTATTGTTGCCTGTAACGTAGATGTAGTCCGCATCTTTCCTGAAATCTTCTGCTGTCACATCGGGAATGTACCGATACCCGTCCTTCTCCGAAGAGGCGGCGATTCGCACATCTCCGAATTTAGCAGCTTCTTCAGCGGCTTTTTTTGCCCAGGTTCCCGTTACCACATAATCAGCTTTGAAAGATTTCCGGAACAGATTCAGAGGGACCATGGCAAACTGCAGGGTCCCGCCACCCTGGAGAAAAAGAACGCTGTAGTTTCGGGGGATATGCATCAGATCCCGCAGATCTTGCTCGGCTGCCCGAAGGATCGATTCGAAATCGGAAGATCGGTGGCTCATTTCCATCACGGACATCCCGCAGCCCCGGTAATTCGTCATTTCCGAAGCCGCTTGTTCCATCACATCCAATGGGAGCATGGACGGTCCGGCGGAAAAGTTGTATACTCTGGATTCGAACATGTGCAGTGCCTCCGATCTGTCGGTTTGTTCGTGGAGAGGGGGAAAAGATTATGCAAAAGTATAACACAATATGATACAATGGCAAATAAAATGATTGCATACAATTTCAACGAAAGGTCCCATTTGCACAATGAAAAAACCCCGTCTTCCCATCCTCCTATGGACGTTCTTTCTGATTCTCGTGAATGTTTCGTTTGCCGCCGCATTGACGCCGGATCCACGGATCGAGGCCGAGACAGCCTTGCTGCTGGACATGACGACCGGAGAAGTGTTATACGAGAAGTCGCCGGATCGGAAGATGTTTCCCGCCAGCACCACGAAAATGATCACGTGCATATTGGCGCTGGAACACTTGGATCCCGATGCTGTGATCACCATCGATGATCAAGTGCCGAAAACCGGAGGAAACAGTATCGATCTGAAAGAAGGGGAGGAAGTCCGGGTTCTGGATTTGCTCTACTCCATGATGACCGAATCTGCCAACGACAGCGCCGTGGCCCTGGCCCGCGCCATCTCCGGCAGTGTGCCGGAGTTTGCAGCGCTCATGAACGAAAAGGCGCTGCAGTACGGCGCCGAAAACACCACTTTCGTCAATCCTCACGGGCTCCACGATCCCCTTCACGTGAGCACGGCCCGGGATTTGGCGCTGATGGCCAAAGGATGCATGGAAAACGAAATGTTTCGCATGCTGGCCTCTACGGTCTCTTATGAAATGCCCGCCACCAACAAGAGCGGTCCCAGAAGTTTCAAGAGCACCAACCGGCTGCTTTGGGATGAGCAGGAATCTTCGTCGATCTATGTGAACGGCGTTCTTCGCTACTGCAAGTATCCCGCTGCCGTCGGGGTCAAGACCGGCTACACGAGCAACGCGCTGGGCTGTTTGGTGTCCGCTGCGACAAAAGACGGGACCACGCTTCTGTCTGTCGTGCTCAAATCCAGCGATCTGGGTCGATTCGCAGACAGCATAGCGCTGCTGGACTGGGGTTTTGAAAACTACAAGACAGTGAACGTATTGTCTTCCGGAGAGGAACTCGGAACGGTTTCCGTCCGCAGAGGTTCCGTCAATAAAGTCGTTGCGATCGCCCACCGGCAGGTGGCTTCCACCGTACCGGTGGAGGCCTCCGAATCCGTTCTTTCCACGGAGGTCCGGCTGGATCCCTTTGTCCGGGCACCGGTGGAAGCGGGACAAAAGATCGGAGAGATCGAGTTGCTGGAAAGCGGGACCCGCATCGCCGTGTTTCCGGCCGTTGCGGCAGCCGGGGTGGACGTGGGCGGCATCCTGTCCGTCTTCGGTATCGAGGATCATACCGCAGGACTGATCGGAAAGGCTGCACTGATCCTTTCGGTCGGACTGATCCTTCTGACCGTCATCTATATCATTTATAAACGTCGTCAGATCCGGCGCAAGAAACTGGAGCGAGCCCGGCGTCTCCGGGAGAAGCAAGCCAGAGAAGAAACCCGGCGCTTGGAGTGGGAACAGCAGTACGAAAAGCGCTATCGGGACAGCCGGTACGACTGACTGCCGAGTGTGAGCCGATATGTTTGACATTCGTGAACAATTAAAAAAACTTCCCGACAGCCCCGGCGTTTATCTTCACAAGGATGCCTTCGGACAGATCATTTATGTGGGCAAAGCGATCTCCTTGAAAAATCGGGTGCGCCAATATTTCAATTCGCCCAGGAACCAGCCGCCCAAGGTGCGAAAGATGGTGGAACAGATCACCGAATTTGATTATATCACCACCGGAACGGAGATGGAGGCGCTGATTCTGGAGTGCAACCTGATCAAAAAATATACGCCGAAGTACAACGTCCTTCTTCGGGACGACAAGACCTATCCTTATATCAAAGTAACGTTGAGAGACGAGTATCCCAGGATCCTCAAGACCAGACGGCTGATCAACGACGGTTCCAAGTACTTCGGTCCCTATGCCGATGCCGGCGCCGTCAACCAGATCATCGATCTTCTCAACAGGGCCTATGCGCTGAAACGCTGCGCCGCCACGCAATTCCCCGATGGCGTGAAACCTTGTCTGAACTACCACATCAGCCAGTGCCGCGGCATTTGTCTTGGGACGGCGGACAGGGAGGAATATGCACGGGCGATCGAAAAAGCGATGGATTTTCTGCAGGGAAAGGATCGGGATCTGATCCGGACGCTCACAGCGCAGATGCAGCAGGCTGCCGGAGCCATGGATTATGAAACGGCAGCATCTCTTCGCGATTCCCTCGAGGCTGCGAAAGCGATCATCGAAAAGCAGCGAGTAGTGCTTTCCAGGAAGGAGGACCTGGATTTGGTGCTCATTCACTCGGGAGAGAGCGGTATCCACGGCATCCTGTTCACGGTGCGGGAAGGGAAATTGTCCGGGCGGGAGAGTTTCCCGCTGGGAGATCTCCCTCCGGGGGAAGAAATGGAGTTGACCGGCGCTTTTATTCAGCAATACTATGATGCCAATGTGCTCATTCCCAGAGAGATTCTGGTGGAAAAATTGCCTTGCGATGCGGACTTGCTTTCGGAATGGCTTACCGTCCAAAAGGGCAGCAAAGTGACGATCAACGTTCCTTCCAGAGGGGAAAAGCGGGCACTGCTGTCCCTGGTGAGACAAGACGTCGAAGTGATGGTCCGCACGCTGGATGAGCGCGCAGCGCGCCGGCAGGAGAAGCAGACAGCTGTCCGGGAAGGATTTACGGAGATCATGGGCGAGCACATCGGCGCATCCGTGCGTCGGATCGAAGCCTTCGACATTTCCAACATCAACGGCGTCGATTCCGTGGGCGGTATGGTGGTTTTTCTGGACGGACAACCGTACAGGAAAGGCTATCGCCGTTTCAAGATCCGTACCGTGGAAGGAGCCGATGACGTGGGAAGCCTTCAGGAAGTGCTCTTCCGACGCCTGAAAAAAGCCGGCGAAGACGTCCCCGGATTCGATCAGCTGCCGGATTTGATTTTGATGGATGGAGGGAAAACCCAGGTGAACGGAGCCCGCAGGGTGCTGGAAGCGATGGAAATCGAGATTCCTGTTGCAGGCATGATCAAGGACGATCGCCATCGGACAGGGAGCCTGCTGTACGAGGGCAGGGAGATTCCTTTGCGCCACAGGCAGGAACTGTTTGCGTTCATCGGTTCGATACAGGAAGAAGTCCATCGCTTTGCCATCGACTACCATCGTAAACTTCGGGGAAAGAAGATGAATCGCTCTGCACTGGACGAGATTGCCGGCGTGGGAGAGAAGCGCAAGTCTGCCTTGTTCGCGCATTTCGGAAGCATGGATGCCATCAAAGCAGCTTCGGTAGAAGCGCTGGCGCAGGTACCGGGCATGAACCGCACCGTTGCAGATGCCGTGTTTCGACACTTTTCCGCAAAGGATGCGAGTCCCCCGTTGCCGGAGCCGGACGCCGCCAAATAATATTTGGCGAAACCGTAGAATCATGGTACAATACCAATGGCGCAGAGCCGCCACCGAAATGGAGGGTTTGAAATGACAGAAGAAAAGAAATCCAGCGTCGATTTGGATGCAAAAGAAGAAGAGCTGGACGAAGCCGATTTTATCACACTGGAGTTCGATGACGGCGAAGAGATCGAGTGCGAAATCATGGGCGTCTTTGAAGTGGAGGGAAAAGAATACATCGCTCTGATCCCCGACGACGAGACCGATGATGTGTATATCTACGGGTATGTCGAGATCTCCGAAGAAGAATTTGAACTGCTGGATATCGACGACGACGAAGAATTCGCCAAAGTCGTGGCGGAGTTTGATAAACTGACCGCAGAGGAATAAAATGAAACAATATGACATTATTGTTGTGGGATCGGGTGCAGCCGGTGTATTTTTGTCGTACGAACTCACCCGCCGCGACAATCATGCAAGCGTCTTGATCCTCGACAAAGGGGAACGCCTGGAAAACCGTGCGTGTCCCATCAAGCTCGGCATCACAGAGACCTGCATCAAATGCAATCCGTGCCATATCATGAACGGCTACGGCGGAGCGGGGACTCTTTCGGACGGGAAGTACAATATCACCACCGACTTCGGTGGTGATTTGCATGAATACGTGGGCAGAGACAAAGCGATGGAACTGATGGAGTACGTAGACAGCGTTTTATGCGAAATGGGCGGATCGGACGCGAAGCTGTATTCGACGGCCAACAGCGATCTCAAGACTGTGGCGCTCCAGAACAACCTGCATCTGCTGGACGCGAAAGTGCGCCATTTGGGTACCGACCGGAACGTGCAGATTCTCGAACGGATGTTTGCATACGCCAAAGAACGGATCGATATGGAATTTCTGACCACGGTGGAAACCGTGGAGCCCGTCGAGGGCGGCTTTGTGGTGCGCACAGACAAAGGAACGTCCTAT
>JAAYDG010000160.1 GCA_012729355.1 Clostridiales bacterium | reverse complement strand
GCGGCGATCTTCTCGTGGGAAATCTCAAGCTTCTGTCCGAAGCCGGAATCGATACCTCTCCCGTGGAGCCCTTTGCACAGGCGCTTTCGGAAAAGGGCCAGAGTGTGATGTACGTTTCGCTGTCCGACACCCTCAGCGGCGCCATCGGCGTGGCGGATACGGTCAAGTCCACCAGCATACAAGCCATTGCGGCGTTCCAAGAGATGGGGCTTGCCACGATCCTGCTGACCGGGGACAATCAGGCGGCCGCCGCGCACATCGGCCGTGTGGTCGGCGCAGATCGGGTCCTGGCAGAAGTCCTTCCGGAAGAGAAGGCGCACGTGATCGAAACGCTGCAGGAAGAAGGGCACATCGTGCTGATGGTCGGAGACGGGATCAACGATGCACCGGCCCTCGTCCAGGCGGATGTGGGCTGCGCCATCGGCAGCGGCAGCGACATCGCCATCGAATCGGCGGATATCGTGTTGATCAAGAGCGACCTGTACGATGTGATCCGGGCGGTCAACCTGAGTCGACTCACCATCGGAAACATCAAGCAGAATCTGTTCTGGGCATTTTTCTACAATTGTGTGGGGATCCCCATTGCGGCAGGTTTGCTTTACCCTGTCAACGGGATGCTGTTAAGCCCCATGCTGGCGGGCTTTGCCATGGCAGCCAGCTCGATCTTCGTCGTAAGCAACGCACTGCGGCTTCGTACGAAAAATCTGGATCGGCCGGTCCGAAACCGGTCGCCGAAAAAGCGCAGCAAGGAAAAGTCTGTATAAAGCCAGACGCGTGGAGGAGGAATCGTGATGCACGAAATCAAGTGTCCGAATTGCGGAAAAATGTTCACTCTGGATGAAGCCGGTTATGCGGACATCCTGAATCAAGTTCGCAATGAAGCGTTCGATCAAGAACTGCAAAAACGCCTGGTGCTCGCCGAACGAGAGAAACTGGCCGCCGTCGAATTGGCAGAGACGAAGATCTCCGCCGAAATGGGGGAAAAGGCAGCGCATAAAGATGCGGAGATCGCCCGGCTGAAGGAAGAATTGAGAGCGGCCGATCTTGCGAAACAGCTGGCGCTCAGGGAAGCACTCAACGCTGTGGAAAAAGAGCGCGACGACCTGAAACGTGACCTTGCGGCAAAAAAAGACGAGCAGAAACTGCTGGAGGCGTCACTGAAGGAAAAATACGAAACAAAGATCAAAGATCGCGACGATGCCATAGAACGCTTAAAGGACATGAAAGCAAGGCTGTCGACAAAGATGGTGGGAGAAACGCTTGAACAACACTGCGAAATCGAATTCAACAAGATCCGTTCCGCCGCTTTCCCCATGGCGTATTTCGAGAAAGACAACGACGCAAAAACCGGCAGCAAAGGAGACTACATTTTCCGTGAAGCGGACGAAGGCGGCACGGAATTTATTTCCATCATGTTTGAAATGAAAAACGAAAGCGATGAAACCGCAACGAAAAAGAAGAACGAGGATTTTTTCAAGGAACTCGACAAAGATCGTAACGAAAAAGGATGCGAGTATGCGGTGCTTGTTTCTTTGCTGGAGCCGCACAACGAGCTTTACAACGGAGGAATCGTGGATGTTTCCCACCGATACCCCAAAATGTATGTGATCCGGCCGCAATTTTTCATTCCGATGATCACTTTGCTGCGCAACGCATCGCATAACTCGCTGCAATACAGGAATGAACTTGCGTTGGTAAAGGCACAGAACATCGATATCGCGAATTTTGAGGATGAGCTCAACAAATTCAAGGATGCCTTCGGCAAGAACTATGATCTTGCCTCGAGACGCTTTCAGAAGGCGATCGACGAAATCGATAAATCCATCGATCATCTCCAAAAGACGAAAGAAGCCTTGTTGGGCACCGACCGCAATCTTCGCCTCGCCAACGATAAAGCTCAGGATGTGACCATTAAGAAGTTGACACGGAACAACCCGACGATGGCCGAAAAGTTCGAAGAGCTGGACCGCGGGCCTCACAACTGAGCACGGAGGAAAGCGCACTGCGAATAAACAGAGAGCCGGAACGACCGGCTCTCTGTTGTTTTG
>JAAYDG010000159.1 GCA_012729355.1 Clostridiales bacterium | reverse complement strand
GGCAGTCGGAGACGAGGAAGCATTGGATGCGCTCATTGCGGAGGGTCTGCTGGTGCAGCTGAATACCGGCGCTTTGGAGGGATTTTTGTCCCGCCGGAAAGCGATTCGATGGATGCAGGCAGGGCGGGTCCACCGGATCGGCTCCGATTGTCACAATATGCAAGGTCGAAAACCGGAGCTTGCGGGTGCCGTCGACTTCGTGAAAAAACAGTTCGGAGACAACGCCGCGGCAAAGTATTTCGCCGAAGCAAAATCCGAATGATCGGCTTAAAAATGCGCAAGACGGTTGAGAAAAGAGGATCCATTTGATAAAATAGATGTGTGCGATGTATCGCGCGGACATTCGTAGCGGATCCGAAGGGTCTGCATGCTGAACGTGACAAAGGAGGGATACTATGCCGGATTTTGGACATCCGTTCTCCGGAACGGCGAAGGACAGAAAGCTTACCGACGCTGAACTGATACGGTCGATACGCTTTATGGTCGCTGCCGAATACGAAGCCATCCAGCTGTACATGCAGTTGGCCGAATCCACCGACAACAAGCTGGCCATCGCTGTATTGAAGGACATCGCCGACGAAGAGCGGGTCCACGCAGGAGAATTTCTCCGGCTCTTGAAGGAGCTGGACCCGGAGGAGGAAGCGTTTTACAAAGAGGGTGCGGAGGAAGTAGAGGAAGAGATCGAAGAACTTTCCGAAGGCTCGTAGCGTGCAACATGGCGAAGGGATCGATCCTTCGCCATGAACATTATAAAGAGGAGGGGAACGATTGACTGTACTGAGTAAAAAGATCAAAGAAGCCGGTTATTCGGTGCTGCCGATCGTGCTGCTCGTCCTTCTTCTTCACTTTACGGCAGCGCCGCTCGCACCTCTGCAACTGGCGAGGTTTTTACTGGGTGCCTTGTTTATCGTTTTGGGACTGGCCATCTTTCTGTTGGGCGTGGAAGTGGGTATTGCGCCGATCGGCCAGCTGATGGGGTCGGCTCTGGCAAAAAGCAATCAAATCGTCCTGGTGATCGCTGCGGGACTGCTGTTCGGGTTTCTGATCTCCGCCGCCGAACCGGATCTGCACATTCTGGCCGGTCAAGTGGACGAAGTGACCGGTTCGGCCATTGCGAAGCTGCAGATCGTGGGGGTCGTATCGGTGGGAATCTCTGTGATGCTCACCGTGGGGTTGATCCGGATCGTCTACAATGTATCGCTGAAATTGATACTGACGATCCTGTACGGAATGATTTTTATTCTGTCGCTGTTTACGACACCGGCCTTCCTGGCGATTTCTTTTGACGCCTCCGGCTCCACGACCGGCGCCCTGGCCGTTCCCTTTATCCTGGCCGTGGCCGTGGGTGTCGCTTCGATAAAGAAGAGCAGCGCGGCTTCGGAAGAAGACAGTTTCGGCCTGGTCGCCGTTACGTCCACGGGGGCGATCCTGGCAGTGATGATCATGAGCATCCTGACCGCTCCGGGAAAGATTCGAGGGGATATCCCCGTCCTTGCCGAAGATTCGCAGAGTATGCTGGCGCCTTTTGCCCATGCCGCACCGCAAGTGGCTTTGGAGATCCTCATGGCGCTGGCGCCGATCCTGTTCATTTTTTTGGCGTTCCAGAAGTTTTTGTTGAACGGCCAGCGAGATCAGCGCGGCAAGATCCTCGTGGGACTTTTTTATTCGTACAGCGGACTGGTCCTGCTGCTGACCGGGGTCCATGCCGGTTTCATGGATGTGGGCGCAGTGATGGGATACCGGATCGCCTTGCGTCACGATCCTGCGCTCCTGGCGGGAATCGGATTCGTTCTCGGCTTGTTCACCGTCATCGCAGAGCCTGCCGTGCATGCGCTGACCGATCAGATCCAGGAAGTGACCAGCGGATATGTGCGGAGAAGGATCGTGCTGGGGGCGCTGTCTCTGGGGATCGGGCTGGCAATCTGCCTGTCCATGCTCCGGATCATGATTTCGGGCCTCCATCTTTGGCATTTTCTGCTGCCGGGATATGCGCTGTCTCTGCTTCTGATGCGGATCGTACCCAACCTGTTCGTGGGGATCGCATTTGATTCCGGCGGCGTGGCGTCGGGCCCGATGACCGCTACGTTTGTACTCGCCTTTGCCCAGGGAGCTGCAAAGGCCATCAGCGGTGCGGATGTTCTGGCCGACGGCTTCGGCATCATTGCCATGGTCGCCATGACGCCGCTGGTCACGCTGCAGCTGCTGGGCTTACTTTACAAGATCAAATCCCGAAAAGGAGGTGTCCGGGAAGATGGAAGCAATGAATGACATCATCTGTTATGAACTGATCTATGCCATCGTCCATGACGGAATGGGCAGCAAAGTGCTTCGAACCGCCAAGGGATGCGGCGTTTCCGGCGGAACCATCCTGCTCGGGAAAGGAACGATCTGCAATCCGATCCTGGAAAAGTTGGCCCTGAGCGATGTCCACAAGGAGATCGTCATGATGGTTGCCCCGCGGGAACAGGCGCGCGCCGCCTTGGAAAAGCTGAACAAGACTTATAAACTTCATAAAAGAAATCACGGGATCGCATACAGCATACCGGTGTACGCTATTTGCGGATCCAGTACCTGCCGTTGCGAGCAGCCCGATGAAACCGGAGGTTTGGAGGAAACCATGTATCAATCGATCATCATCATCGTGGACAAAGGGAAAGCGGAAGCCGTGGTGGATGCCGCGACCGGGGCCGGCGCCAAAGGCGCCACGATCATCAACGCCAGAGGCTCGGGCGTCAATGAGATCAGCAAGGTGTTCTCCATGGAAATCGAACCGGAAAAAGAGATCATCCTGATGGTGACAGGCAAGGATCAGACAGCGTCGATCGTGGAGTCGATTCGGCGGGACTTCGACATCGAGGAACCCGGAAAAGGAATCATCTTTGTTCAGAATGTGAGCAAAGCCTATGGATTAACGGAATGACTTCTGTTATGATACGCTATACGATAAATTATTATGATAAAAAACAGACGGAAAGAAGGTTTTTTCATGTGGAAAGAGTTTAAAGCATTTGCCATGAAAGGCAATGTGATCGACCTGGCGGTTGCCGTGGTCATCGGCGGCGCATTCGGAAAGATCGTCACTTCTCTGGTGAACGATCTGATCATGCCCGCCATCGGCGTGCTGATGGGCGGCGTGAGTTTTGTGGATTTGAAGCACGTGATCACGCCGGCCGAAGGCGACATCGCGGAAGTGGCGATCCGGTACGGCGCATTTATCCAGTCCATGGTCGATTTTGTCATCGTGGCTTTTGCGATCTTCCTCTTTATCAAGCTGCTCACCGCACGCAAGAAACAGGAAGAAGCGCCCGCTCCTGCGGAGCCGCCCAAGGATCTGGTGCTGTTGGAAGAGATTAGAGATCTTCTGAAGCGTGCCCGGGACTAGGCTGCCGGGATCCGCACCGGGCTTTTCTTTTGCTTGACACCGACTCGGGCACGGGTTTATACTGTCAGCATATCGATGGGAGGATACGATGTTCGCGTTCAAACAGATCCTAAGCATCATCAGCATTATGATCGGCATTGCGATCGAAGGCAATGCCGGTATTGCGTTATGCTGATACGGGAGCACGTGCAGAAATGTTACAACAAGCCCTTACAGCAGACGCTGTAAGGGCTTTTCTTTATCGAGCAAGGAGGAAACGATGTTATTGTCAGGATCACAAATCGTCATGGAGGAATTGCTGGCCCACGGCGTGGATACGGCTTTCGGTTATCCCGGCGGCGCAGCCCTCAATCTGTATGATGCGCTGTACGAGTATCGGGACCGGATCCGGCACATTATGTCGGCCCATGAACAGGGTGCTTGCCATGCCGCCGACGGATACGCACGTTCCGGCGGAAAGACCGGTGTCGTATTCGCCACCAGCGGGCCGGGCGCCACGAATCTGGTGACGGGGATCGCCACGGCCTGGATGGACAGCGTACCCCTGGTGGCCATTACAGCCAATGTGGCCTCGAACCTGATCGGCCGGGATGCCTTCCAGGAGATCTATATTACCGGAATCACCATGCCCATCACCAAGCACAACTTTCTGGTGAGCGATCCTGCGGATATTGCGGACGTTTTACGGGACGCTTTCCGAATCGCCCATTCCGGGCGAAAAGGACCGGTTCTCGTGGACATCACGAAAGACGCCACGATCGGACTGAGCGAGTATCGGCCGAGACCCCCCGAAACGCTGCCCGAGCCCCTATGCATCGACCCGGCGGATACCGCTCGGGTTGCCGCGCTCATCGATTCCGCCGAACAGCCTGTGTTCTACTGCGGCGGAGGCGTAATCGCTTCGGACAGCACCCGGTGGGTCCGAAACATTGCCGCAAAAGCGCAGATCCCCGTCTGTCACTCCATGATGGGGGCCGGTGTCATTCCCCATGACGACCCGCTGAATCTGGGCATGGTCGGCATGCACGGAACGGTGGCCGCCAACCTTGCCGTGGATCGTTGCGATCTGTTGCTGGCTGTCGGCGTGCGCTTCCCCGACCGGGTCGCGCTGAATCCCGGAAAATTTGCGCACTCGGCCAAGATCATCCACATCGATGCAGACCGGAGCGAATTGAATAAAAACGTAAAGGTGGAAATGGCACTGCGCTGCGACTTGAAGCAAGCGCTTTCCGCCATTGCGGAAAAGGTGAAGGGTACTTTGCATCCGAAGTGGCTCGAGGAAATCCGGGGCTGGAAGGAGGAATGTGCATCTCTTCCTGCCGCCGATGACGCGTTGGAGCCCCGGTCGTTGATCGAAAGGATTTCCAAACTGTCCGGGCCGGAGGCCATCTATGTGACGGACGTGGGACAGCACCAGATGTGGGCAGCTCAATTTCTCCATCACACCGAACCCAAACGGTTTATCACCAGCGGCGGATTGGGGACGATGGGCTTCGGCTACGGCGCGGCCATCGGTGCACAGCTGGCCAATCCCGGGAAACGCATCGTTCACCTGACCGGAGACGGCTCGTTCCACATGAATCTCAACGAGGGCTGTACAGCCGTGAGTTACGAGCTCCCGATCATTACAGTGATTTTCAACAACAAGGTCCTGGGCATGGTCTATCAGTGGCAGAGCCAGTTCTATGGCCAGCGGTATTCGGCTACGGTGCCGGAGCGCAAAACCGATTTTGTCCGCATGGCGG
>JAAYDG010000021.1 GCA_012729355.1 Clostridiales bacterium | reverse complement strand
TTTTCGTAGCGATGCCCAGCAAGAGAGTGGGGGATACCTTCAAAGATGTGGCGCATCCGTTACTGGCCGCAACCCGAAAAAAAATTTCCGATGCGATCTTCGACAAGTACAGGGAAATCGGAGAGAGTCCCACGACGGAAACAACTTCGGAATAATTCAGAACACAAAGACAAAACGACAGCTCGGCAATGCAATGGGATGTCGTTTTTCTTTGCGTTGGCAGACAAAGAATGCTATACTCTATAGTGTCCGTTCCGAAAAGGAGGCAACCCATGAAAAAACAGAACATTGCGACAATCGAAGACTTCCGGACCGACTGCGAACAAAAACGCGAGCGCAGGATGGCCGTCCTGTTTGAGCACGTGCAAAACGGCGTGGAGTTCATCGATCCTGAAAGCACCTACATAGACGATACTGTCACCATCGGCGGGGGGACCATCGTTTATCCGGGTGTTCTTTTATCGGGAAGCACAGTTGTGGGAGAGCGTTGCACCATCGGCACCAACACCAGGATCGCAGACAGTACCGTAGGCAGCGGCACGGAGATCCAGGCTTCCCACATCGTGGAAAGCGAGATCGGCAGCGAATGCAAGATCGGTCCCTTCGCCTATCTGCGGCCCAACAGCCGGATCGGTGACAACGTGAAGATCGGCGACTTCGTGGAAATCAAAAACTCTGTCATCGGAGACGGGACGAAGGTTCCGCACCTCACCTACGTGGGGGATGCGGACCTGGGGCAGAACATCAATTTGGGATGCGGCGTCGTCTTCGTAAACTACGACGGCAGCACCAAACATCGTTCCACGGTGGAAGACAGGGCGTTCATCGGATGCAACACCAATCTGATCTCTCCGGTCACTGTGGGAGAAAAAGCCTATGTGGCGGCAGGCAGCACGCTGACGAAGGACGTACCGGCAGGCGCGCTGGCCGTGGCTCGCGCCCGCCAGGAGAACGTGCTCGGCTGGGTGGAAAAACGCGGATTGCTGGACAAGAAGAAGAAATAGCGAAGAAGGAAAACTGAACGGATGATGATCGGAGGAAAAAGACAAAAATGAAAAGCGGAATATTTGCAGACTACAAGATTTTCGCAGGGAATGCACATCCCGAACTGGCAGAAGAGATCGCAGGAATCATGGGAAGGACCCTGGGAAAAGCGACAGTAAGCAAATTCAGCGACGGCGAAGTCTCCGTCAGCCTCTGGGAAACGGTGCGGGGTCTGGATACGTACATTATCCAGCCGACCTGTAATCCGGTGAATGACAACCTGATGGAACTCTGTATCATGATCGATGCGGTGAAACGAGCTTCCGCGGGGCGGATCAACGCCGTTGTTCCGTATTACGGATATGCAAGGCAGGATCGTAAGGCCAAAGCCAGAGATCCGATCACGGCGAAGCTGGTTGCGGACATCATCAGTACGGCCGGCGCCGATCGGGTCGTCACCATGGACCTTCACGCTTCTCAGATCCAGGGATACTTCAACATCCCGGTGGACCACCTGAAAGGAATGCCGATCCTGGTCAAATATTTCCGAGAGAAAGATTTGGACGATCTGGTCATCGTATCCCCGGACCACGGCAGCGTATCCAGAGCCCGGAGCATGGCGCATCCTTTCGACGTGCCCATTGCGATCATAGACAAACGACGCCCCAAAGCCAATGTGTCGGAGATCATGAACATCATCGGTGACATCGAAGGAAAAACCTGTATCCTGGTGGACGACATGATCGATACGGCGGGCACCATCTGCAACGCCGCCAACGCCATGGTCGCCATGGGGGCGAAGGAAGTCTATGCGGCAGCCACCCATCCCATCCTATCCGGACCTGCGCTGGAACGGATCGAAGCTTCCGTCATCAAAGAGATGATCCTCCTGAATACGATTCCGATCCCCCCGGAAAAAATGCTCAGCAAGATGAAGATATTGTCGGTGGCGCCGCTCTTTGCCGAAGCGATGATACGGATATTCACCAACGATTCGATCAGTCGTCTGTTCGACGAATAGAAAGCCGGCGGCGGCTCTCGGAGCCGCCGGATAGTACGGAAGGCAATATGGTTATCATCTGCGGATTGGGAAACCCCGGGCGCGTCTACGAAAATACCCGTCACAACATGGGATTTCTGACGATGGATCTTCTCTCGGAGCAGCTGGGGATCCCCATCAAAAAAATCAAACACAAAGCGCTGTTGGGCGAAGGGTACCTGAACGGAGAGAAAGTGATTCTGGCCAAGCCCCAAACGTACATGAATCTCAGCGGCGAATCGATCCGGCCCCTGGTGGAGTATTACAAGGCGGAACCGGAAAATCTTCTCGTGGTGTACGACGATATCGATCTTCCGGTGGGGGAGGTGCGCATTCGCAGAAGGGGCGGCGCCGGAACCCACAACGGAATGCGTTCCGTGATCTATCAGTTGGGACGGGACGATTTCCCCCGAATCCGGATCGGGATCGGTGACAGCGGCTGTATTCCTTTGGATAAGTACGTGCTGATGAATTATACGGAACAAGAAAAACCCCTGCTTGCCGATGCCTTGTTGCGGGCTGCCCGTGCCTGCGAAGTTTTCATCCGGCAGGGCATCGATGAGGCAATGGGGCAGTGGAGCGGCAATGCGCCGGACGCCGGAGGTGTTCCGGCGGAGCGTCTTCCGGGAAAATAAAAATGGGCAAGAGCATCAATCTGGTGGGCATCTCCGATACGAGAACAGCCCCGGCAGCATCCCGCCTGATCGACGGGATCCGAGGACAGAGCCTGATCGTTACACCCTCAGAGAACAGGGCGAAGCGACTGGCACAGGACCTGTCCTTTTTTGTGTCGGTCCCGGTCTATGTGTGGCCTGATGTGGAACCGGGGGCCTTGCGATACGAGGCAAAGAGCACTGCCGAGTTGGGATCCAGGCTGCAGATTCTTGAAAAGCTATGCACAGGGGATCCCTGCGTCATCGTGGCGCCTTTCATGGGGATATTGAAGAAGCTGCCGCCCCGGGAAACCTACGAAAGCGAAGCGCTCCATCTTTCCCTTTCGTCAACGATCGACAGGAATGCTCTGGTGAGACGGCTTTCCCTCATGGGATACGAGCGGGCAGACATCGTGGAATCGGCGGGACAGTTTGCGGCCCGGGGCGATATCGTAGACGTATTTCCGCCGGGGCGGGAACATCCTCTTCGAATCGAACTGTTCGATGAAGAAGTCGATTCGCTGCGGCAGTTTGACGCCCGGACGCAACGATCCCTCCGCAATCTGGATCGTATCGATGTCTATCCCGCACAGCTGCTCGTGCGAAACGAGGAGATTTTCGGGGCTGCCGTGAAACGCGTGTTGCAGGCCTATCGGAATGCGCTGCCGCGACAGATCGATGACGAAGCCGCGGAGCGTCTGAAAGCGCGGAGAGAATACCTGATCGACTGCATCGAAGAAGGCGTCAATCTGCAATACCTGGAACATTTTATTGCGTACTTCTATCAGACGACGCACTATCTTTGGGAATACATCGTGCAGCCCGGGTTCGTGATGATCGACGACCCGGTGCGTATGCGGGAAGTGTTCGATCTTTACGACAAGGAGTCCGAAGAGAGTCGAAGAACGATTCTGGAACGGGGCGAAGGCGTGCCCGAAGATTTCCGTTCTTTGC
>JAAYDG010000158.1 GCA_012729355.1 Clostridiales bacterium | reverse complement strand
CAGGGGGATCAGCAGAAATGCGGATACGATGCGCGTCTTCATGTGAGTCCTCCGAATCTCCGATTTCTCGATTGATACACGTGAAGCGCTTTTTCGAATTCGTCCGGACTGAAATCCGGCCAAAGAACTTCAGTTACCACCAGCTCGCTGTACGCAGCCTGCCAGATCAAGAAATTTGAAAGACGGTATTCCCCTCCGGTTCGAATGATGAGGTCCGGATCCGGCGTATTTTCGCTGTACATTCTTGCGCTGAGAGAAGTCTCGTCGATCGCCTCCGGTGAAAGTCTCCCCTCTTGAATTTCTTTGCACAGCGCGTGCACAGCCCGGAGTATTTCGGCTCTTCCGCCGTAGTTCAAAGCGATGTTGAAATGCAAACCGTTATTGTTTTTCGTAGTTTCCATCGCTTTTCGGACGGCATGTTGCGCATCCGAAGGAAGCAGTGACCAGTCCCCCCATATGTTTACCCTGACATTATTGTCGTTCAGTTCTCGAATTTCCTTTTGGACATAAAGAACCAGCAGTTTGAATATGCCGAACACTTCCTCTTCGGGTCGTTTCCAGTTTTCTGTGGAAAAAGCGTAGACTGTCAGATGAGAAATACCCAGCACAGAAGATCGCTTGACGATTTCCTTCAGGGCCATCATGCCGGCATTGTGCCCCCGGAGTCTCGGAAGTCCTCTTTTTTTCGCCCATCTTCCGTTGCCGTCCATTACGATGGCTACGTGTTGAGGGATCCTGGCCGGATCCAGTTGTTGCTGTGTCATTGGTCTTCCCCGGCGAAGGCGACCCTCCGCTTTTACGAAGGAAGCCGGGACTGGCCCGACTTCCGCACAATTATCGAAACGCGTCCGGCACGGTGCACACTGTGAGTGTCCACCGTTCGCCGCAGACGGAAACTTTAACGACTCGTTGGTTTTCTTCCTGCTCGGCCGGTCCGCTCGAACCGGTCGAATGAACTGCGGGTACGATGCTCTCCTCACGGAGCAGCTGCATCGCCTCCTTTAAAGGCAAGCCCAGTACGTCCACCGCGCTCATTTAGATCTCCATCAGTTCTTTTTCTTTGGCAGATACGATTTCGTCTATTTCCGTCATGCATTTATCCGTGCGTTTTTGAACGTCATCCAGGTCGTTCTTCAGATCATCCTCGGTGAGCTCTCCTTTCTTTTCCAGCTTTTTCAGTTCATCGTTGGCATCTCTGCGACAATTGCGCACTGCCACTTTTGCCTCTTCCCCCATCCGTTTGATGATTTTGGTGAGGTCTTTTCGTCTTTCTTCTGTCAGCTGCGGGATCGCCAACCGGACGCTTTTGCCGTCATTGCTGGGATTGATGCCCAAATTGGATGTCATGATCGCTTTTTCGATGTCTCCGACACTCTTGGGGTCGAAGGGTGTGATCAGAAGCGTGCGCGGGTCGGGCACCGAAATATTGGATAGATTTTTCAAGGGCGTGGGCGTTCCGTAATAGTCGACCTGAATCTGATCCAACAGCGCTGCATTGGCGCGTCCTGCACGGACCGTATTCAGCTCTGTCTTCAAAACATGAAGCGTTTTCCTCATTTTTTCCTGATACACTTCTTGCGCGTTACTCATAAATGCCTCCTTTGCTCAAAGTCACTCTACGCCTGCCCGAACCTGTTTATCGGATAATGGTTCCGATATTTTCCCCCAGACAAGCTTTCATGATGCCGTTTTCTTCGGCCAGGCCGAAAACGTGCACCCGTATTTTATTGTCTCTGCACAGGGATGCAGCTGTTGAATCCATGACTTTCAGGTCTTTTTCCAGCACATCCATATGCGTCAGCTCCGTAAATTTCTTTGCATTCGGATTTTCGGAAGGATCCGAATCGTACACCGCGTCCACTTTTTTTGCAAGAAAAATCACATCCGCTTCCATTTCGGCTGCCCGCAGAGCTGCCGTAGTATCGGTACTGAAAAACGGATTGCCCGTCCCCGCCGCAAAAATTACGACGATCCCCCGATCCAGGTGCGCAAGCGCCCGCCTGCGGATATAGGGCTCTGCCACCTCTCTCATTTCGATGGCCGTCTGCACTCTCGTAGGGATGCCGTTGGCTTCGAAGGCATCCTGCAGCGCCAGAGCATTGATCACGGTGGCAAGCATCCCCATGTAATCCGCGGTTGCCCGGTCCATGCTCTTGCTTGTCCGCCCTCTCCAGAAGTTGCCTCCGCCCACCACGATGGCCACTTGGACATCCAGCCGGACCAGCGCTTTCACGTCGTTGGCGACTTTGTTGAGCATCGATTCATCCAGGCCGACTTTACTTTCACCGGCCAGAGCTTCGCCGCTGATCTTCAAAATGATTCTCTTGTATTTCGGTTTCATTCATCCCTCCGTGTCGTGATCCTGATTCCGGCCTTCCGATAAACATCCGAGTAATTATACCACACCGGTCTGTCGTTTTCCATTCTCTTTTGCAAAAAGAGAGACGGTTCGCGTCTCTCCGGGCTGTGGTTTTATTCCTTCTTTTTTTGTTTGAGGTCGCTGCCGTATTTGGAAGAAAAAAAGGTATTGTTGTACTTTTCGATCTTCCAATCCGGAACATTGCATCGGGGACAAGGCGCAATGATCAGTTTGTTTCGCAGCCATCTGGCTGCTCTGGAATTTCGGGAATTTCGCGCGTGGATCGTTTCCCCGCAATGCGTCGTGATGACAACGTAATCTCCTTGCACTTCCAGGGAGCGTATGCCGTGAAGATATCCGTTCCTGGACGGCCAAAGTTTGATCCGGTCGATCAGCAGGAACAGATCCACATTTTTCCTGTAGTATCTCGTTGCATCCGCCATTATACTCCCTCGCGGCAAAGGGAGGGAAGAGAGATCTCTCCCCTCCTGCTGGCGAGACGCACGGGTGCTTCCCCCGTCTGTAGGGATTTAGAGTCCCCATGATCCATGCGATCCGCGCCCCAGAACCAATTTTATATATTCAACGGTGACCCGTCGATATACGTGATGCTCTTTCCGGCTCTTCGGATATTTTTAAAACCGCTTCTCACTGCGGCCAGCCGTTCCAAACCGAAACCGATACCGACCCAGACATCGAACACGCCCCAGCGCCCGTCCAGGTACATCGGTCCGTAGGCGCCGGAAGCAACTTCCAGACCGTCTACGATTACATCTATGGTTTCTTTATACACCACGGATTCTTCTCTGACAAGTTCATATTTTTCGATGCCCAGTATTTTCATGGCTGACCGAGCGTACGCTTCAAGCACCTCTGCCTGACGCCCGTCTTCCGTGGCGGCCAACTCCACCATGTTGAGCATCGTAAATTCATTCAAGTGTTGGGAACCCTGGGATTCCTTCCGAAAACAAGAGCCGCATTCGAAGATCTTGACAGGCTGCCCGCTGATTCGTTTCAGCTCCCGCATCATGATGTACAGGTTCGGCGCCAGCATGGGCCGCAGGCACTTGTTTCTTCCAAGCCAGAATACTTGCTGGGACAGGTCGCTGTCTTCGCCGATGTTCATGCGGCTGAGCATGTCTCCCGTAATGATGCTGGGTGTGGCTACCTGGGTATACCCTTCCTCTTGCTTCAGCCAGTCTTCCATCAATCTGATCGTGCTCAGCAATATGGGCTCCCTGCGCTCGTTCAGCAATGTATCGATGCGGTCTCTGTTGATTCGAACCCATTCGTTTTCCTTCTCTTGAAATACCCGGTTGCGCTCCGATTCCGAAGAAAATGTATCGGTCGGAATCGATTCGTCCGCACCCAGTTCTGCCAGCCTCTCGCGCTGTGTCGTCGTAAATTCTATCATTTGATCACCTCGGCAACATTTGCCTTTCGCATTCCGTTCCGGCAGTATGCACATCCTTTCGGATTCCCCACACATGCTTCGCAGGATTCCGGCGGCATCGCCGATAGGTCCGACATGGCCAGATAAAGGCCCGAGCAACTCTTCAGCGGCAGCATCAAACCGTTATCTTTTGTCGTGACGCCGATGGATTCCGCGTGCAGCCAGGCACAAAGTCTTTGATTTTCCGTCATGGGCATTCCGTAAAATCCGGGGCCGAAATAGGAAGACAACTGTATGTCGCTTTTTGAAAGCGATCGCCGGGCGTCGGCGCAGAAGGCTTTCGCCAAAGCGATCCTGGCCACATCCACATACGCGGTTCCCCAGGTATGCGCAAACAGTTGCATCGTGATCGGATCCCCCTCTGTGGAGACGCATTCACCTGCCGTGACGACAAAGGCATAAATAAATTGAACGGCGCCGTCGGGTATCTGAGAAAAGGCATTGCACGCCAGTGTTTCTCCGTCTCGTGCGAGGGCGCCGCCCGAAATACAGCTTCCGTCCCAACGGGAAACGACAGCACGTACGTCGATGCCGCTCAATCCTGCTTCTCTGGCCTGATACGCTGCATCCATCATCCGGCGGTGCTTTCCCTTTGTCAAGTCCAACCCGCTGTAGCGGATAAAGTACCCCAGTGCCTCTTCGTACAGGTCTTGTTCGTTCAATGTAATTTTTTGAATCGCATCTTTCATTGTGGGAAGTACATGGCGTGCGCATAGCACATTTCAAAGCCGGGGTGCGCGGATAAACTGACATGCCGGGTTTCTTCGGCGGCTTCTTCGGCTTTCGAAAAAGCATCCTTCGACAACAGTGCCATCGAAGCGCCTGCCCCCGCGGCGTTGCCTGCATGAACGACGCGGACCTCTTCAACAGTCGGAAAGAGGCCGATCCGCAACGCACTCCCCCTGTCGATGTAATTGCCGAAAGCTCCTGCAATCAGGATTCGATCCAAATCGTCAGCCGTTTTCCCGGCGTTGCGCAATAAAATCTCGCACCCTGCCAGGATCGCCCCTTTGGCCAATTGCACCTCCCGGATATCCTGCTGGTAGATCCGTATGGTATCCGTCAGCTGAAATGCCGGTCCGTTCTCCGTGATCGATAATCGACTTTGCAGAAAGGAAGAAAGCTCCGGAATCTCTCCGGGTTTTTTCATTCTCCCTTTATGGTTCACGATCCCCCATTTCAGGAGCTGCGCCACTGCATCGATCAGACCGGAGCCGCAGATCCCGCAGGATTCGTCTCCGGAGATCGTGTCGCAGTCCACACTTTCGGCTGTCAGGACAACGCGCTCCACAGCCCCTCGGGTCGCCCGGGTGCCGCAGCGAATCGAAGCGCCTTCAAATGCGGGTCCGGCAGCTGCAGAGCAGGCAGACAGCTCTCCGTCTGAAACCAGGACGATCTCCCCGTTGGTTCCCACATCGATATATAGGACGGTTCCCGTCATTTGCGGCAATCCGGAAGCCACCATGCCGGCCGTGATATCCGACCCAACGTGACCGGCAATGCCCGGAAGCACCGACAGCTTCGTTTCATCGTCCCCCCGGATACCGATGCTCCGTGCCGGGATTTCCACCGAACCCCGATAACCGGGCGCGTAGGGTGCCCGGGCCAAAGAGGACGGATCCCGGTCCAGCAGCAGATGGCACATGGTCGTATTCCCCACTGCCGTGATCCTCGCCAAGGGCCTGGATGGAATATCCTCCACCAGCTGATCCAAAAGACCGTTGATACATTCGACCACCATCCTGTGCAGCGTTGATAGACCCTCTGCCTCCTCCATACAGTAGTTGATGCGGGAGATCACATCCTGCCCGTATTTCGACTGTGGGTTCGTTGCCGATACAATCTTGAGCAATCGATTTTCTGCCAGATCCCACAACATACCCACGATCGTGGTCGTTCCGATGTCAAAAGCGGCTCCGTACATCCGTTCGTTTCCGACAGGGAGCCGCTCCAAAAATTCCCCGGGAAGGATCGTCAGGCGTTCTTTTCTCGGATCCAGCCCCAGCATCTGACATCGCCCGCACTGGTGGCATCGTCCGCCGAATATACAGACTTTGTTCGTTTCCATGATCCCTCCATTTTGAAAAGGGCGGCATTCTGCAACACCGCCCTTTCTGTTTTTCTCGTTTCAGAGTTCAAGTGCTT
>JAAYDG010000157.1 GCA_012729355.1 Clostridiales bacterium | reverse complement strand
TCCTGACACCAAAACTCCGGACATCGACCTCTACCGGTTCGCTGATCACATTGGGCACCAGACGACGCGGCAGGATCACTCTGGGGTTTGGGCAAGGAGTCCCGTCGGAATCCGGCGTATGTTCCCAAACAAGGCAGGTTGCATGAGGAACCGCCTTGATGTTCAAAAAAATCAAAGGCTCCGCAGGCTGTGTGAATATTTTTTCGTAACGCGGCGTCACCCCATACCCGGTGATGTGATCCAACCTTAAAAACCAGCCATCTTCCGCATCCTTAACCACCAGTTTCCGGCTGTCATTTTGCATATCGGGATGGCAAAGCGCCATATCGTCGGTAACCGGCCGCAATTCACAGGTTTCTTTCAAGTCGATATAAGTTTTTTCACCCGTCACGATATTCTGGCCTAAAAGGATCCGCCCGTCCATTTCTTTATGTATATTCTCGATCATCTCGCTTTTTCCGCCGCCGGACGCGCCTTCGTGCATGATGACGATTTCGTTGTCGTAAGGAGTGATCACCTTAACGGTCGAAGCATGGACTGTCACCCATCCTTCGTTTTCACCGATGTTCAGCAATACGCCGTAGATCCCCTTTTTTGCGCTGGGACCCGGATACAAATTATAGGAAAACAATTCGTGCATCTCTTCCAATCTGTTGTGGATCACGATCTGCTTCCCCTGAAAATGCGTGTGACGGAAGGGAGGTGCCAGGAATACCACTGCCTTAGGACAAAAAACCCCGTTGACTTCCCGAATGTTGACAAATCCCTGCAGATCTCCCAGACCACAGGCAAAGAACGCTGCGTTGACCGGTGCGATCAACAAAGCGTCATATCCGTATTCCTGCCCACCCGCCTTGAAAGGCATCACGATCAGGTCCTGCTTTTTGAGCCACTCGAACGTAGCGTTTCGCAGAGGTTCAAAGTCTTGATTATATACATCATCGTATTTGGGCTTGTCCGTATCATTGTCGTCGGCCACCAACAGACAGTCCGGATCCCGCCGCCGCATGTAGTCATCGGGATAATTGACCACCGCGCCGTTCTTGCAATTCGTTACAGTGGCTTCTTTAACAGTGCCAAAACCTTCCACTTGATATTCAACGTCAAAAATGTCCTGAGACGGTGTCCCGAAGGAAAGCGCCAACATTTCTTCTCTGGATGCAGGACAAACGACTGATTTACTGTTTAATATAATATCCGAAACATAGTAGGGCAGCTTGCATTTGCGAATAAATTCTTTCATGACTGAGACCTCTTTTCTCTACTTACAATGACTGACTCTCCGTGAAAAGCTGATTCGGCGTACAGATATACCAGGCAGCCCGCGTATCCACATCAATCGCCTTCACATCCGAAAAACACATCCGCATCTCGGATATGCAGTGTTCCATTTCATGCGTCGTATCCTTAATAAAGCGGAAATAATCTCCCCGTTCCAACCATTCGATAACAGAAGTCAACAGAGCACGGGTTTGATTATAATCGTAAATGATCACTTTATTTCGGGTGACTCGAGCCATTTCTGCATACAAGCGCTTTCGTTCCTCCTCATGCATGCCGTGAGCCACATAGGACGCAATCGAAATGTCGAAGCTTTTATCCTCAAAGGGCAGTTTCTCAAGAGCGTTTCCGTGAATATATTTTATATTTGCACTTTTTGAATGCCTCTTTGCTATGGCCAGCATTTTTGATGCCGGATCGATCCCGGTGACTGACAAGCCTCTTTCGTCAAGGACGGCGCAGAGCGCCCCTGTCCCACACCCCACGTCGAGGATCGTATCGTAGGAGCCCAAATCCAATGCTGCGGAAGCCTTGTCTATAACGGCCCCTTTCTTCGTGTGATCCGTTTTGTCAAAATATTTCATCTTAATCCCTTTTATTTCCAGACAACACAGGCTCTTTTATTTCTTTGCGTTTGCCACCCACTCCTTATCCGGATACCTGCGCAGGATGTTTTCCATTAGTAAGCCGATCAACATCAATGCCATCAACGTTAAAATAAATCGGGTTACGGCAAAAGCTGTGCCCATAAATTTAATCTCAACCATCAGTTGAGGTATTTTCAACGCAGCCCAGGATCCGAGAAAAACGACCATATTAGTAAAGCTGGCGCCTTTCCTGATTAGGGAGGCTGTCATAGGAAATGCCACATACAGCGGACCGGTAGGTAAAGTGCCAAGTGCTACAGCAATCATTGCTCCCTTTATTCCGGAACCACGGCCCAGCCAACTCTGTATTTTGCTTTTGGGGATCCATACTTCCATCAATCCCATCAAGATAAACACGGGAGGTAGGATCAAAGCCATTTCTTTGAAATAATCCCACGTGACCAAAGAAGACCGAACAGCTGTGTCGGGCATCCATACGGCCAACCCGAGAAACACGAACAAAACTAAAATCGGCGCTGTAAAATTCTTAATGGTTTTCATGATAGTAATACCCCCATGATCCCGGCAATAGCCAGTGCCGCAAGGAATCCGAGTCCGTTGCGTAAAAATGTAAACTTTTTACCGATCTCCTTTATTTCCAACGGCGCTGTTACGATTCCAACCATAACCAATGTTGTAACGAAAGCGGATATTGTCATCACTGTCGCACCCGAACGCAACAAGGAACCGGCAAGCGGAAATGCGACCAGCGACGGAATAAGCGTGATCGCTCCGATGACGGATGCAAGTATCGTCGCTGCAAACCCCGCTTCCGCACCAACCAGCTTTGCGATCATTTCCGGCGTCAACACCCCAAGGGTCAAACCTACGATGCCAAGCACCGCCAATAAACTTGGAGCAGATTTGTAAAAACCTTTCCCGGCAATTTTAAAAGCTTTCTTCGTTTTTTCTTTGCTTTTTATAAGCGATAAAGCCAAACCTGCTGCAAGCAATGTATAAATCGTTAAAATTGTAGCCATGTGTTCACCTTGTCATTTTCATATTTTGCATATTCCGGTTACGTGGTCTTCTCGTCATATTGGTTGATCAGAACCTCGATCCTCGACTTTCTGATCTTCAGTATCCCGATCCATTGATCCAGCTCATTTTTACCGTCTTTTGTGATTTCATATACTCTTCGCTTCGGACCCTGGCCACCTTCTTCCCATTGAGAAGTAACAAGTCCCTCATTTTCCATTTTTCTTAATGTCCGATACAACGTGCTCATGTTCAGGCCGGCTTCGGAAAAACCAAAGGATGCCAGTTGCTCGATAAGTCCATAGCCATACCCTATTTCATCATATAACAGCAACAGCAGACAAACTTCCAGGAATCTTTCCATGTGATGGGGTTTGCCATTGCAAAAAAATGTCCTATTGTCTTTCAACGTTTCACCTCCGCAGTACTATATTCTTTATACATATAGTCTTGTTGCACTTAGTTTACCCTTTCTTGATAGGCCTGTCAATATCAAAATACCGGGTCCGGCGCCTGCTTCCTCGGCAGGCTTGGACCGCTCCCTGCGGGAAAGTCCGCAGGACTTTCCCGCCACGGTCGCGCCCTTTCGGGTTCGCTCCCCCTCTCTCCTACCAAACACAAAGAACGCCGAAAACGGCGTTCTGCGTTTGGTGGAGAATAGGGGGATCGAACCCCTGACCTCATGATTGCGAACCATGCGCTCTCCCAGCTGAGCTAATTCCCCGTAGGAGCGGGGCTTTCCGGAGCCCCGCCTG
>JAAYDG010000156.1 GCA_012729355.1 Clostridiales bacterium | reverse complement strand
GCGACATGCCCTACAGCACGCCCCCGGAAAACACCGTGGCCGTGGCCCAGGCCGTCAAAAATCCCGACGATGCCAGAAAGATGATCGAAAACTACACGGCGGTGGTGGACGACATCGAGGTGGAGATACCGGATTACGAAAATCTGGACAAAGTATTGATCGAGCTCTTTACGCTGGACCCCGAACAGTGCGCCGCCTGCACCTATATGGTGAACAGTGTGACGGATATCTATGACGAAATCAAGGATATCGCGGAGTATAAAGTGTACAAGTATTTTATTCGGGAAGACATCGCCCGAACACGCAAAATGGGTCTGGAAAACCTGCCCACGATGTGCATCGACGGCGAGCAGAAATGGGTTTCGATCATTCCATCGAAAGAAGAGCTGATCGGAGAAGTGAGAAAGTATTACGAAGCTAAGAGGTAAAAACGTCTCGCAGAAGCTCAATGGGCACAAAGCACAAGACACAGGAATGCAAAACAGACGACAACAAAAAAGAAACGGCTGCGCCCCGAGGGCGCAGCCGTTTACGACTGATTTGCTTCTATTCTTCGCCGAAGTCGTCGAAGACGATGAGTTTCTTGCCGCCGGGTTCGCTGTCGAAGGCTTCCTGCCAGCGTTCCACGGGAACGATCATGCTGACGGATTTTTCCGGGTGGATGTCAGCTTTTTCGAACAGCTCCATGGCCAGTGCCCAGGAACTGGGCTTCTGGCTCCGGGAGCCCATGTAGCGGATCTCCTTGTGGAGCAGGTATTCCATGGAAATGGGATTCATGTCCTGGCGGAATATGCCCATCTGGATCACCTGGCCTTTTTTGTGGACGATCTCGAAGGCCTTGTGGAGAGCCGGCAGGGCGCCGGAGCATTCAAAGGCGTGGTCCACGCCCCCATCGCTGATGCGAAGAACCACCTCGTTCAGGTCTTCTTTTTGCTGATCGACGGTATAGTGGACGCCCATGTCCTTTGCCACGGCAAAGCGCTCTTCATCCACGGTCAGTCCGGCCAGGATCACCGTGGCGCCGGCAGACACAGCGACCAAGGCGACCATCAGACCGATGGCGCCGGCGCCGAAGACGCAGACCGTATCTCCGGATTGCACCCGGGCGACTTCCATTACGGCATGGGTGCCGCAGGCCAGGGGTTCGGCGACGGCGCCGGCTTTGAGGCTCACGTTGTCGGGCAGTTTCCAGACCCGATCCTCGGCCATGGTCATATACTCTTCGAAAGCGCCGTCCTTGTTGGTGCCGATGCCGATGCGGGTACCGCAGAGATTGTAGTCTTTGCTCTTGCAGTAGCGGCATGCTTCGCAAGCTTTATAGGTGGATTCGCAGGTGACCCGGTCGCCGATTTTGAACTTCGTGACACCTTCCCCTACAGCTGTGATCACGCCGGACAGCTCGTGGCCCAGCACGACCGGAAAGCGTGTCTTGGAATACTCTCCTTTATAGGCGTGGAGGTCCGTTCCGCAGAGTCCCGCGTAGGCTACTTTAATCGTTACATCACCGGGGTCCGGAGCGGGAACAGGCACATCCCGGACTTCCATCCGGCCCGGTGCAGTCAGTTTCAGTGCTTTCATAGAGTGGTTCTCCTTTATTGAACAAAATTTCACAGTAGTTGTTAAATGTTCACTCCAATTCTAAAAGAAACCTGTCTTTTTGTCAAACTTTTTCGCAAAAGCTTTTGACAAAAGAGAAAAGATATGCCATAATCCAAATGTAACATACGTTCTTTTGATGAACATCCGTTCATCCACACATAGAACCTAAGGGGGGCTTATCCATGGTTAAGAAAACCTACACGAACGAAGAAATCAAGCAAGTCGCCGACAAGGTGAGAAAGCAAGTCCTGAAATTCGCCATCGAGCGCGGCGGATGCTATCTGGGACAGGCCTGTTCCTCTGCGGACACCCTGGCCACGCTTTATCTTGCGGTCATGAATCTGGGCGAGAGCGAGGGTGATCCAAACGGGATCCGTTTTCCCGGTGTGCCCGGTGCAGACAATATGAACTATCCCAGAGGGGCGCTCTACAACGGCCCCACCACAGCGGGCTACGACCGGTTTTTCCTCTCTCCCGCCCACTATGCCGGCGTTCTCTATTGCACACTGGCAGCCTGCGGCAGAATGAACTGGGAAGCTGTGGAGCATTTCAACGAAGATGGATGGATCTTTGAAATGATCGGGGCGGAACATTCTCCCGGATTTGAAACCAACGCCGGTTCCCTGGCTCAGACCATCAGCGTCGCCTGCGGAACAGCCCACGCCCGGAAGCTCAAGGGCGAAGAAGGCCTTATCTATTGCTATATGTCCGACGGAGAGCTTCAGGAAGGACAGACCTGGGAAGCCATTCAGGTCGCCGCGCAGTACAAGCTGGGCAATTTCGTCCTGGTCTGCGACGCCAACGGACATCAGATCGAAGGCTACACCCAGGACATCATGGGCATTGAGCCCCTCACAACCCGATTCGAATCTTTCGGCGCCGTGGCGGTGGAAGTGGACGGCCACGATATCCAGGCCATCCGGGACGCGGCAAAGACCGACCACCCGGACCAACCCCTGGTCATCATCTGCAGAACCTCTCCCTCCTGCGGGATGCCCTTCCTGGAAAAGAGAGAACCGAACCTGCACTTTATCGGATTCAAGACACCCGAAGAGATCCGGGAAGCCGAAGCATTCATGGAATCGATGTAGGGTCAGAGGAAAGAGAGGAATCAATCATGAAAATGGAATTAAACGTACACTCCGGCAGTATGATCCGCTGGGCGAAGGAACACCCCGAAGCGGTGGTGCTTTCCGCCGACCTGGGAAGCTCCTGTGAAGTCAAGGAATTCAGAAACGTGCTGCCCGATCAATATTTCTCCATGGGCCTGACAGAGCAGAACATGGTAGGCTGGGCCGCCGGTCTGGCCCGAGAAGGCTTTCTGCCCTATCTGCACTCGTTCGGTGTCTTTCTCTATCGCCGAGTGCTGGATCAATTGGAAATGTCCGTGGCTTACAGCAATCTGCCCGTCACTTTTGTGGGCTTTCTTCCCGGGATCATGACCCCCGGCGGCGTGTCCCACCAGATGATCAACGATGTGGGCGTGCTGCGGGCAGTGCCCAATATGCGCATCTATTCTACCGGTGATGCCACGGATATCGAGGGCATCCTGAAGATGTCCCACGAAGCCGGCGGACCTGCGTTTATCCGTATGCTTCGCAAGGAAGTGCCCCGGCTGTTCCCTGCCGATGAACCCATCCGGTTCAACCACGCAAGGGTCTGTTCCGAAGGAACCGATGTGGCCGTCTTCTCGGAAAGCATCTGCACCGAAGAAGCCCTCAAAGCCATCAAAGTTATGGAAAAGAGAGGCGTTTCCGTCCAGCATCTCCACGTATCCACATTGAAGCCCTTTACGGATCCTCAAGTTGTGGAAGCCCTGAAGAAAGTCCGCTACGGCGCTGTTTCCTACGAAAACCATACCGTCATGGGTGGTCTTGGAACCAACGTGGCCGAAGTGATCGCCGAACACGGACTGGGCACCAAACTTCTGAAGCTGGGTCTCCAGGACCAGTATGCCCAGGGAGCCTCCAAAATGTATCTGATCAAGCAGTATAAGATGGACGCTTACTCCCTGATCGGTGCCGTGGAAAAACTCATCGGCAAAGACCTGGGTATCGAAGAGGGCGAGCTGGAAGAAGTCCGTTTCGAAGACTACACATTTGTATAGAATTGCATAGAAAGGAAATCCGCTATGTTTGAAGCAACGAAAAGAGAGATCATCAAAGCCGGCATGAACCTGGACCGCTACGGACTGATTGCCTTGTCCGGCGGCAATGTGTCCGTCCGCATGGAAAGCGGCGAGATCCTGGTGACCCCCTCGGGCATGATCTACGAAGACCTGACCGAGGATGATATTTTAGTAATGGATCTGGAAGGGAAGATCATCGAAGGCACCCGCAAACCTTCCTCGGATACAGAAGCCATCCTGTATATTTTCCAACAGCGTCCCGACGTGACCGCCGTCATCCACACCCATCAACCCTATGCCACGGCCGTGGGCCTGATTCAGGATGAATTCGAAGTGAACCTGACCACCCTGGCCAACGCCACGGCCGGTCCGGTCCCCGTGACGCCCTACAGCTCTGCAGGCAGCATCGATATGGGGATCGACACCGTCAAGTATATCGGCGACGGCCTGGCTGTGATCCTGGCCCACCACGGTGTCATGACCATCGGCAAGAACCTGAAGCAGGCGCTGTACGCCGCCGTCTACCTGGAAGAAGCCGCGAAGTGCTACCTGGCAGCCCGGGCCTGCGGCCAAACGAAAAAAATGACGCCGGAGCAGATCGAGCAGTCCATCGAAGTATTTAAATATTACGGGCAGGGAACGCCTACCATACCCAAGGATCTCGTGAACAGAAAATAGGAGTGCGTATGAGCCAAAAGGAAGAGTTCCTGGTTCAGGTCGCCGAGCTTTATTATCAGCAGGACCTGAATCAGCAGGAGATCGCCAAGATATTCAACATCTCCCGGCCCACAGTCTCCAGATTGCTGGAGGAGGCCCGGAAGCGCAAGATCGTGGAGATCATCATCCACAGCCCCATCGCAAAGAATTACGAGCTGTCCGAAGCGGTCCGGGAAGCCTATGGGCTCAAGAACTGCATCGTGATCGACAGCCGTACGGGATATCAGGAGACCCTGAAATGCTGTGCCGTCGCTGCGGCGAATTTCCTGCACAGCGTCTTGGAAAGCAACCTGGTCCTGGCCGTATCCTGGGGCAGCGCCATCACCTATTTGGCCCAGGTTTTGGAGCCCAGGACCTACAACAACGTCCATGTGGTGCAGATGGTAGGCTGTCTGGCGGCGGGCAATCCCCAGCAGGACGGCATCGAGATCTCCATGAAGATCGCTCAGAAGCTGGGCGCAGGCTATTCCAATATCTTCGCGCCGGTATTTGTAAACAGCGAGCTCATGGCCGCTCATTTTCTGGAGGAACCCCGGATCGTCTCCACCATGGAGAAGATCGACATCGCCGACATCGCCGTGATGGGCATCGGTTCCGTAGGAGATGAGAATTCCATCCTGTCCACCACGGAGAGCGTGTTGCCCCACGAGTGGAAAGCGCTGAAAGAAAAGGGTGCCCGGGGCCACCTGCTGGCCAGGATGTTCGATGTAAACGGCAAGGAGATCCCCATCCCCGGCAAGAGCGCCGTGTCGCCCCCGTTGGATACGCTGAAAAAAATCCGCTGGACCATCGGGATCGCTGCTTCGGCACGGAAAGCTCCGGCGGTCAAAGCGGCGGTCCGGGCAGGGTACATCAACTCGCTGATCCTCGACGACGGATTGGCCGAAGCACTGCTCAAAAACAACTGATCGACTGGTATGGAACACTCCGGAAGGATCCCCTTCCGGAGTGTATTTTTACTGGATCAAAGCGTGTCGGAGCCTCCGGCTCGGGACGTGGATATTTTTGACGCAATTTCTCGATTATGATATACTGAATCGCTAAGGAGGAGCGTATGGATACGGATAGCAACGCGAAAAGAATTCTGATCATCGAAGACGAAGCATCGATCTCCGATATCATCAAATTCAACCTCACCAAGGAAGGATATGTGGTGGATACCGCCTACGACGGGCAGGAAGGGCTTCGCAAAGCCCTGGAGGGAAGCCCTGCTCTGATTTTGCTGGACGTAATGCTTCCCTTGATGGACGGATTCCAGGTGTGCAAAAAAGTCCGGGAGACCAGCAACACCCCGATCCTGATGCTCACCGCCAAAGAAGAAGAGGTGGATAAAGTGTTGGGCCTGGAGCTGGGGGCCGACGACTATATCACCAAGCCTTTCGGCATGCGGGAACTCATTGCCAGAATCAAAGCCAATATCCGCCGGAGCGACTTCATGGAAGACAAGCTGAACGCACCGGCCGACGTCCAGACCTTCGGCAATCTGGAGATCGACATGAACCGCTACGAAGTGCGCAAGAACGGAATAGCGCTGGATCTGACACTTCGGGAATTCGAG
>JAAYDG010000155.1 GCA_012729355.1 Clostridiales bacterium | reverse complement strand
TCAGCAGGAACAAAGCTCAGTTCCACGCCCTGCTCAGCCTCCAGCCGGTACAGCGGACGAAGGACCGAATTGTGCTCCAGATCCGTGGAGATCACGTGATCTCCCGGGAATATCGTCCCATTGATCGCAATATTCAAAGCTTCTGTAGAATTGCATGTAAACACTACATGATCGGCGTTCGGACACCCCAGCAATTCTGCGATTTTGACCCGGGCTTCATAGACCGTACGGGATGCTTTGAGCGATCCGCTGCTGGTGCCCCGGGCGGAGTTGCCGAGGGAATACATGGCTTCCGCCACGGCTTCGATGACCTGAGGCGGTTTTTGCAGAGTCGTGGCGGCATTATCCAGATAAATCATGGTTTGATCACTTTCCCCGCGGCATTCAGCTTTTCTACGATGCTGTACATGTTGGAAACCGAACCGACCGCCAGTTTCTCCGACAATTCATAAAAGTTCAAGCATGTGCCACAGGTCATTATTTCCACTCCCTGGGCTTCCAGACTTCTAATGTCCTCCAAAGAAGCAGAGCCTTCCACGGTGAGCTTGGCGCCGCTGTTGTAGAAAATCAAAGCCGAAGGCAGCGTTTCCAGCTGTGTCAGCGCGTAAATGAAGCCTTTCATCAGCAGCGTACCCAAGGTGTCATCTCCCCGGCCCATGGTTTCACTTTCGATCGCCACCACGGTGTCTGTTCTGGCATCCGGAATGCAAGATACCTCGTCCTCTTTCGTCGATGAAGCGGTAATAGTATCGACGCGGATCACAAAACGCTTTTCCTCCAGCTTTTCACTGCTTGGCGTTAGGTTTTTCCCCGATAAGAATTTCATAACGTTTTGCACAGCAGTTTCGTTGTCCACTAAAACTTCCAGCGTTTCGGGGCCTTGCATTTCGTTCAGCGCCTTCATAGTTTTCACTACGGGGATCGGGCAGGCGTCGCCCAGAGCATTGATCGTGATCATGGTATTGTTTCCTCCTTACAGCATTTCCAGGAAAGCTTCGATTCTTGTGGAGATCTGGCCACTGTCCGCTTTCCCGTAATCAGTTTCCAGAACCATATATGGCAATCCGGCATCGCCCATCAGTCTGCGAATGGAGAACGACTCCACCGCATAGGGAGTGCACGTCTGCAGGTCCACTTCAATAACACCGTCTACCTGATACTCTTTCACGAGATCCGTCAGCATTTCCATGCGGCGAGAATTGGGTGTCATCACCGAACAGCCGATCTGCAGGTACCGCGCGGCCACAGCGCGGACGATATCCTCTGCATCGGTATCGACTCTGGGCGCCGCCGCCTTGATCCCTGTGCAGTTTTCGAAGCAGACGACAACGCCACCTCGATCTTCCACGGCTTTAACCGTCTTGTCCAAAACACCGCCCATGGGACATCCTGTCATCAGGATCCTCTTTGATCCCTCCCTCACCGGTCGAAGACCGGACTGATATTTCTCGACTGCTGACTCTTGGAAGCCTGCCAGCAGATCGATCGTCTCTTGACGGTCAAAAATAAAACCTGCACCTTCCAATGTCTTATAGATCTGATGTCCGAAAACCGGAGGCGGATTCAGCTTCTGCATTTCCATCAGCCGGCATTTGGCCTGTCGTTCCGCATTCCGGATTACAGCAGCTTTGCGGATCCCTTCTTCGGTGATCTTAACGGAAAATTTCTGTTCCAGGTACGTAATGAAATGACGGATCTCTTCGGTCCAATAATCCAGAGCATGATCATCGTGGCGCTGGGGAAGATGAAGGATGTATGTGTCTTTCATTGTACCCAGCAACTCGTACATTTTCTTTTTACCGTCGCAGGTGGTTTCCCCCACGATAAGATCGGCAAAATAAGTATACGGGCATTTGTCCGTCAAAGCAAACCCATAGCTGGACTTGATCAGAGGGCAAAGATTCTTGGGCAGCTGCGCTTCGGCGGCAGGGATTGTCTCGTCGCTCATGCCGCAAAGACCCACCGGAATGATTCCGGCTGCATCCAGTATTTCCAACGGCGTGAATGTGCAAAATATTCCGGCCACCAGTCCATTGCTCTCTTTGATTTTTTTTACTCTGAGGAAACCATTCTGCCTGGCCTCATTGAATGTATCATAATTTTCCGGCAAATGATATTGCATCGATCCTGCTCCTTTACAGCGCTGCAGCGAGAAGGGCTGCCCCATAAGCTCCGGCATAACGTCCGTCTGGATGAGTCGTAACAGCCTTCCCTAATTCTTTTGAAAGCGCTTCGCAAATATAAGCGCTGTCGCACAATCCTCCTGTCAGACAGACACGCCTGTTGCCGAGAATCAATTTACCTGCCTGGGAACTGACTTTCTTCACAATGGAATCAACTACGGCAAAGGCGATATTTTCCTTTTGCTCCCCTTTCCCGATCAGCGAGATCACCTCAGATTCCGCAAATACCGTGCACATGGAGCTGATCGTCGTATCGCTGCCCCTGGATGCCAGTTCCGTGAGCTCATCCAAGCGCACACTGAGGATATTTGCCATGATCTCAAGAAACCGCCCTGTCCCGGCTGAACACTTGTCGTTCATGAGAAAGTCCGAAACGGCGCTGTCGACTACCTGGATGATTTTCGTATCCTGCCCGCCGATATCGATCACCGTCAGATCAGATTCATCAAAGATGCAGCCTGCACCTTTCGCATGACAGGTGATCTCAGTAATGCACTTATCGGCATAAGGCACCGCGATGCGTCCGTAACCGGTAGCCACACAAGGCGTGTGTGACGCATCGATCCCCTCCTTTCTCAATTGCTGCCTGATGGCGGCCGCCGTATCGACGCTGCTCCAGCCTGTCGGCTGAACCAG
>JAAYDG010000020.1 GCA_012729355.1 Clostridiales bacterium | reverse complement strand
TCTTCCCATAGCGGGAAGCGATTTCGGAAGCCGCCGGACGAATGATGCCGACAACAGGAATATCTTGATATCGGTCCTGCAGCATCGGGATGGCCGTGGAAGAAATGGTGTTGCAGGCGATTGCCAGTATTTTGGCTCCCCGAGCGACCAAAAAGTCGGCGATCTGAAGGGAAAAAGCCTGTACGGTCTCCGGACTTTTGGAACCGTATGGCGTTCGGGCCGTATCTCCGAAATAGAGAATGCGTTCATCGGGAAGAGCTTTCAGCAGCGGTTCGATACAGGTCAGACCGCCCAGTCCCGAATCGAATATACCCAGTGGCCTGTTGTCCATGCAAAGGATCCTTTCCTTTTCCGCAGCAATATCTGTGGTATAATACTATATCATAATTTGAGAGAAAGCGAGCAGATCCGGTGAAAGAGAAAGACAGAAAAAAGATCAAAAAACGATATCAGTGGAATATCGAGTCGATGTATCCGAATGCGCAAGCCTGTCGGGCCGATATGGAGAAAGTCCGTGAACTGGCAGCATCTTACGGCACATACAGCGGCAAGCTGGGGAACGATGCAAAGACGCTGGCCGAAGCGCTCAAGGCGAGAGACGAGATCTGGCAAAAGGCAGAAAACGTTTATGTCTACGCAAGGATGAAACGGGATGAAGACAATCGGATCCCGGAATTTCAGGCACTTTGCGATCAGTCGCAGACCATGCTGGCCGGTATCGCGGAAGCGACCAGTTTTTTTGCGCCGGAATTTGCCCGGATCTCCAAGGGAACGATCCGACGATTTTTGGAAGAAGAGCCTTCGCTTCAAATCTACGGCCATCTGATCGACGAACTCCTCCGCGGCAGATCCCATGTGCTTTCGACGAAGGAAGAAAAACTGCTGGCAGGACTCAGCGAACTGTCCGGTGCGACCAACGACGCCTTTACGATGCTGAACAATGCAGACATCCGGTTCGGATCGATCCGGGGGGAGGACGGCCGTCCGGTGGAGGTGACGCACGGTACCTATGTCCGGCTGATGCAAAACCGGGATCGTCGTATACGGCAAAAGGCTTACCGACGGATGTACCAAGCGTACGAAAAACAGAAAAACACGCTGGCGACGCTGTATAACTACAATACGAAACAGGATGTGATCTTTGCCCGGATCCGGAAGCATCCTTCGGCAATCGAGGCTGCGCTGTTTGGAGACAACGTTCCGCTCAGCGTGTATGACAACCTTATCGAGGAAGTACATCGGGCCCTGCCGGGGATGCACCGCTATATGGAGCTGAAAAAGAAGACATTAAGTGTACCGAAACTTCGGATGTACGACCTGTATGTGCCTCTGGTGCCACGGCCGGAAAAGTACATTTCCTACGAAGAGGCCCAGAAAATGGTGAAGCGGGCGCTCCGTCCGCTGGGGGAGGAATATGCCGGTGTTCTGGAGCGTGCTTTCGAAGAACGTTGGGCCGACGTATTCGAAAGCGAAGGAAAGACCAGCGGCGCCTACTCGTTCGGCAGTTACGACAGTCTGCCCTTTATGCTGCTCAATTACGACGGCAGGCTGGAAGATGTATTTACATTGATCCACGAGACGGGACATTCCATCCATGCGTACTTCACAAGAAATACGCAGCCTTACGTATACGGCTCTCATTCGATTTTCACTGCCGAAGTCGCCTCTACGGTGAACGAAGCGCTGTTGATGCGGCAACTGCTGGGCGAGGCAGGATCCAAAGAAGAAAAGGCCTATCTTCTGAATCTGTATCTGGAAGAATTCCGGACGACGCTGTTCCGTCAGACCATGTTTGCCGAGTTCGAGCGGGCGACCCACGGAGCTGTGGAAGCAGGGGAGGTCCTTACGGCCGGATGGCTGTCGGAAACGTACGCGGCACTCAACCGGATGTATCACGGATCCGCGATGGAACAAGATGACCTTATTTCCATGGAGTGGTCCCGCATCCCGCATTTTTATCATGCATTTTACGTGTACAAGTATGCGACCGGCTATTCTGCAGCCACGGCACTCTCTGCGTCTATCCTGGAAAAAGGAGATGAGGCAGCCGGAAGCTATGTGGATTTCCTGCGCACCGGTGAGAGCAATTATCCCATCGAGTTGCTGAAAACAGCAGGCGTGGACATGAGCGGGCCGAATCCTGTGCGGAATGCGCTTGCAACGTTCCGATGGCTGCTTGACCAATTGGAAGAACTGTTGTAACGGGAGGCGGGTATGGATCAGACAAACAACAACGGACAACCCATGGGGAGTGTGTATGTGTACACCAATAACGAAGCGTTGTCCCGCAAGGTAGGCGATTCGCTCAGATTGCTGCTGGCTGAGAACGGGATCCGGATCCCGGATACGTTCGATGAAAGCGTGGAGCTTCTGATCTGCGTAGGGGGAGACGGTACGCTCCTTCGGGGTCTCCACGCTTTCGGGTTTCCGGATATTCCCGTCGTCGGGATCAACACCGGGCACTTGGGATTTTTCCAGGAGCTCCAGTACGACGAACCGGACCGGCTGCTGGATATTTGCAGAAGCGGAAGCTACAGTGTTCAGAAACACCGTCTCGTGCGTGTGAGCGTAGACTGCGGAGGGCCCGAGCCTATTCGGCATTTGGGACTGAACGACATCGTGATCAAAGGGAGCGTTTCTCGAATCACACATCTGAATCTGTACATCGGCGGCAGTTTTGTGGAGAAATTCAGCGGAGACGGTTTGCTCATCGCTTCTTCCGCCGGCAGCACAGCCTATAACTATTCGCTGGGCGGAAGTATCGTGGATCCGCGGCTGAATCTGCTCCAGATCACACCGATCGCGCCCATGAACACGACGGCATTCCGTTGTTTTACTTCCAGCATCGTGCTTCCGCCGGATCTGGAGATCCACATCGTGCCGGATTATGAATACGACCGAGGCGCGCTGGTGGTGGTGGATGGAATGGAATACGATTATGCCGAGCTGGCACGTATGACCATTGATCTTGCGCCTGCGGAGATCCGGCTCGTTCGTTTGCAGCACTACGATTTCTGGAACAAAGTCAAGACGAAATTTCTATAGAGCATGAGTCGACAAGTGTATATCCTCGTTCAAGAGGATGAAGAACTGTATATCAAGGAACTGCTTCAGCGCCGCTTTCATTTCTCTTCGCGTCTGATCCGAAAACTGAAGGTCGAAGGCGGTGTTTTTGTGAACGATCAGCCGGTCCGTCTGCGGCAGAAGGGCCGGGCGGGGGATGTGCTTCAGGTCCGTTTCCCGAAGGAAGTCAGTTATTTCGAGCCCGAGAACATCCCCCTGGACGTCGTCTACGAAGACGACGACCTGCTTGTGGTCAACAAGCAGCCCGGCCTGGTGGTCCATCCCACAAAGAACTACCAGACCGGCACGCTGGCCAATGCGCTGGCGTTTTTCATGCAACAAAGCGGAAAGAGCTTTAAAATTCGTTTTGTCAACCGATTGGACCGGGATACGTCCGGGTTGATCCTGATCGCAAAAAATGCCCATTGTCAAAAGCATATCTCTGATCAGATGGACCGCAAGCAGGTGCGGAAATGCTATCGTGCGATCGTCCACGGCGGACCGGACCGGGAAGAAGGAATCATCGATCTGCCCATCCACAAGGACCCGGACCACGTGGCTCGGCGAAAAGTGATGGATCAAGGCTATCCTTCCGTCACCCGCTATCGGGTACTGGAACGATTCGACAGCGGGACGGAGCAAGGCCGGAGTTCCGGGTATACCTTGTTGGAACTGACTTTGGAGACGGGTCGCACCCACCAGATCCGCGTTCACCTGTCCCACAGGGGATGGCCCGTGGTCGGCGATGAACTCTACGGTTCCCTTTATGGCTATACGCTTGAAAATGAGCTGATGAAGCGGCAGGCACTGCATGCCTATGAACTGGAGCTGACACAGCCCTCCACCGGGGAGCGGATCCGCGTCAAGGCGGAGCTGCCCGAGGATATGACGCAGTGTCTGCGGGAGATAAGGAGCATCGACAGCTGATATGTCCGGAATTCGAATCGCCCTGGTATTTGTGGGCAGCATGATCGGCGCCGGTTTCGCTTCCGGCAAGGAAGCCTGGCAATTTTTCGGTGTCTTCGGAGACTGCGGCCTGTTTGGGATCGCGGTTTCCGTGGCAACCTATGCCTTTCTCGGTTCTATCAATACGTATATCGCGCACCGGCTGGAAACCGCGGATATCGGTCGGATCATCTGCCCTTCGTCGAATCCAATCGCCCGGAACCTTGTGGGAACCGTAATGTGCGGATTTCTACTGGTTGCTTATGTTGCGATGCTGGCTGCCGGCGGAGCGCTTGCGGAATCTTCTTTCGGCCTGCCGAGTCAGGCAGGGAGTTTCATCTATATGCTGCTGGCGGTGTTTACGGCCATCGGCGGTTTTGAAACGGTGGCTTCCAGAGTGGGTCGGATCGCGCCTGTTTTGGTTGCCGCTACTTTACTGATGGGTTTGTACATCCTCGGTCGGGATGCGGCGCTGATCGGTGTCGGCCCCCGACTTCCCGCCAGTCGTTTTGCATCTCATTGGATGTTCGCCGCAGTGGCGTATGTGGGCTACAACATGACGGCGGCTGTGCCGGTCCTGGGGCAGTGCGCCTTGCGGGCCCGCAGCTTTCAAGAGGCGCGCAACGGCGTTTTTCTGGCGAGCGTTGTGCTTGGTGTGTGCAGCCTGATCCTCTATTACGTTACGCGTACGGATCCGGGACTCTCCGCACTTCAGGAACTGCCCATGCTGGCCTTCGTTCAGAAATACTTTCCTTCCCTGAAAAACGGATATGCGTTGTTCCTTCTGGCTGCGATCTTCAGCGCGGCAACCACATGCTTTTATGGGTTCACCGCAAAACTCGGACCGGTGTCCCATCGAAAAAGCATCATCTGGATCATCGGTGTCGCCGGATACGGACTTTCTCTTTATGGATTTTCTAATTTTGTCGCCAATGTGTATCCCCTGGTGGGCACGGTCAGCCTGTTCTTTTTCGGTCTGGAAATCGTCCATTTTATTCGACTCAGGAGCCCGGATGCCACCGGAAGCCGTCGGTAAGCCACATTTTTCTTGACAAATGCACGTCAGTGCGTACAATGAATGAATAAAGAACGTCTGGGAACAGGCGAATCGAATAAGGATGCTGACGGGAGGAGTAGTCTTCGACGTCTTGACAGAGAGAGAACCGCGGCTGAGAGTTCTCAGGACCCCTCGGAAACGAAGGTCGCCCGGCGGAATAGCATCGATCGAACGAGGGCCGGGCGCCTGGCGCTCCGGAACAAAGGTGGTACCGCGGAACAATGATCCGTCCTTTGGCTTAGGCCATTGCGACGGATATTTTTATAGGGAGGATGACATGGAATACAATCTTGCGAAGACATACGATCCCAAAGCGTTCGAGGACAGGATCTACAAGGCCTGGGAGGAGAGCGGCGCCTTTGTGGCGCATCGCGATCCCGACAAAAAACCCTTCACCATCGTGATGCCGCCGCCCAACATCACCGGGCAGCTGCACATGGGGCATGCGCTGGACCAGAGCCTCCAGGATGTGCTCATCCGCTTCAAGCGGATGCAGGACTATTCAGCCCTGTGGCTGCCCGGCTCCGATCATGCCAGCATCGCCACGGAAGTGAAGGTGGTGGACAAGCTCATGGAAGAAGAGGGCAAGACCAAAGAGGATATCGGACGGGAAGCTTTTCTGGAGAGAGCCTGGGACTGGAAAAAAGAATACGGAGGCCGCATCAACGAGCAGGTCCGCAAGCTGGGCAATTCCTGCGACTGGAGCCGGGAGCGCTTCACCATGGACGAAGGCTGCAACAGAGCGGTGAACGAGCACTTCGTCCGACTATACGAGAAAGGACTCATATACAAAGGCAACCGATTGATCAACTGGTGCCCCACCTGCGGATCCGCCTTGTCGGATATCGAAGTGGAGCACGTGGACAAGAACGGGAAATATTGGTATTTCCGCTATCCGGCAGAGGATGGCGGAGAGGGGATCGTCGTGGCCACCTCCCGGCCGGAGACCATGTTCGGGGATACGGCGGTGGCCGTTCACCCCGAGGATGAACGCTACCGGCATCTGATCGGCAAAAATGTGATCCTGCCTTTGGTGGGCCGCAAGATCCCGGTGATCGCCGATCTGTATCCGGACCCCGAAAAAGGGACCGGCGCGGTAAAGATCACACCGGCACACGATCCCAACGACTTCGAAGTCGGACTTCGCCACGAATTGGAACAGATCGTCTGCATCAACGAAGAAGCGAAAATGACCGCTGCCGCCGGCGCATATGAAGGCTTGGACCGTTATGCCTGCAGGAAGGCTTGGGTCAAAGCTCTGAAAGAGGGCGGATTCATGGTCAAGGAAGAGGATCTGGTCATTCCGACCGGAGAATGCTACCGTTGCCACGATGTGATCGAGCCCTTGATCAGCGATCAGTGGTTTGTCCGGATGAAGCCTCTGGCCGAGCCGGCGATGGAGGCGGCAAGAAGCGGAGCGCTGAAGCACGTGCCCGACCGGTTCGAAAAAATTTATATGCACTGGCTGGAGGAGATCAAGGATTGGTGTATTTCCAGGCAGCTTTGGTGGGGACACCGGATCCCGGCCTATTATTGCGACGACTGCGGCGAAGTGATGGTCTCCGCCACCGCGCCTGCGGTCTGCGCCTCCTGCGGCAGCGGCAAGATCCGGCAGGATGAGGACGTGCTGGACACCTGGTTCAGCTCCGCGCTGTGGCCCTTTTCTACGCTTGGCTGGCCGGAAAACACCGAAGACCTTCGGTATTTCTACCCAACGAATGTGCTGGTTACCGGATATGACATCATCTTTTTCTGGGTGGCCAGAATGGTGTTTGCCGGACTGGAGGAAACCGGGGAAAGCCCCTTCGAATATGTTCTCGTTCACGGTTTGGTACGGGATGCGCAGGGGCGGAAGATGAGCAAATCTCTGGGCAACGGGGTGGATCCTTTGGATATGATCGACCGATACGGCGCGGATGCTCTTCGATTTATGCTTCTTTCGGGCATTACACCCGGAAACGATATGCGTTTCCAGACGGAGCGGATCGAATCGGCGAGAAACTTTGCCAATAAGCTCTGGAATGCCTCCCGGTTCGTCATTATGAACCTGCGGAAGGACGAAGTGTTTCTTCCGATTGCCACGGAGGAAGAGGCCATGCCGTCTCTCTGCCCGGAAGATCGCTGGATCCTGTCCACTGTGAACGACGCCGTCAAGGACATCAACGGCAATATGGAGAAGTTCGAATTCGCCCTGGCCGCGCAAAAGATCAACGAGCTGATTTGGAACGAATACTGCGACTGGTACATCGAGCTGGTCAAGAGCCGTTTGTACGGAGACGATGCGGCCGATAAAGCAGTTGCCCGATTCGTACTGGTCCGGGTGCTCAGGGACCTGCTGAAGCTCCTGCATCCTTTTATGCCCTTCATCACGGAGGAGATCTGGAGTTTTCTGCCCCGTCCCGACGATGCGAAGGATTTCCTGATGCTGGAAAACTGGCCGGCGGAAGAGGAAATGGATTATCGCAAAGATGTGGCCGTGCTGGAGCTGGCCAAGGAAGTGATCCGGTCCGTTCGCAACATTCGGGCCCAGGCAGACGCGCAGCCCTCCAGAAAGCTGTCGGTGGTCGCGCTGACTTCAGGTGAGGAAAAAGAGCGGATGCAGGCAGGGCTGAGCTACACGCTGGCGTTGGCCAACCTGTCAGATCTGACCTTTATCGATGACAAAAGCCAGATCCCCGAAGAGACGATGTCTGCGGCTTTGCCCAATATCCAGCTGTTCGTCCCCCTGGACGATCTGCTGGACTATCAGGCGGAATACGATCGACTGTGTAAAGAAAAAAGCCGGCTGGAAGGCGAAGTGGAACGCACGAAAACCAAACTCCGCAACGAGGCGTTCGTGACCAAAGCACCGGCCCGGGTGATCGACGCCGAACAGGAGAAACTGGCCGACGCTCTGGATCTGCTGGAAAAGATCAACGGGCGGATCCCCGTAGTGGAAGGAAAGCTGGGCTAAATGAGATACGAAGATGCACTGGAACAGATCCACGCACGGCTTCGGTTCGGGAATAAGCTGACGTTGACCAGAATCAGAGAACTTCTCCACTTGCTCGGGGATCCCCATGGGGATCTTTCCGTGATCCATGTGGCGGGAACGAACGGAAAAGGCTCCGTGAGCAAGTTCGTGTACCATGCGCTGATGGCACAAGGATATCATGTGGGTCTGTACACATCGCCTTACGTAGAGGATTTCCGGGAACGGATCGAATGTGACGGTTCCTGGATCAGCCCTCAGGCGCTTGCGGACTGCACGCATCGGGTGCTGAACGCCGCTTCCGTCATGGAGAGCACCGGCAGCGATGCACCCACCGAATTCGAAGTGGTCATGGCGGTGGCATTCCTTTATTTCAAGGAATGTGCCTGCGATTATGTTGTACTGGAAGTCGGGCTCGGCGGACGGGGGGATGCCACAAACGTGATAGAATCACCGCTGATATCGGTGATCACGTCCATTTCCTACGACCACATGGCCTATCTCGGCGACACGCTTTCCGAGATTGCGGCCGAAAAGGCCGGGATCATCAAAGCAGGATGTCCTGTGGTCTGCAGGGTCCGGGACCGGAGTGCGCTGGAGGTGATCAAGGAAAAGGCCCGGCTCTGCGGGAGCCGGCTGCACGATGTGCTGCGGGAAGCGACAGATCTCCACATCCGGGAGGCAACCTTGACAGGCAGCAGATTTTCCCTGCGCATGGGGGAACAAGTGTATCGGGACGTGTTTATTTCACTGGCCGGCCGCTATCAGATCGACAACGCATCCACCGCGCTGTGCGTCCTGGAAGTTTTGCGAAAGGAGTGCGGAGTGGCGATAGGAGAGAAAGCAGTGTACGAAGGACTGGCTGCCGCCAGGCATGCGGCTCGCCTGGAAAAGATATGCGACGATCCGCTGATCATTATCGACGGGGCGCACAACGCAGAAGGGATGGAAGCCTTTTGCCAAAGCATCAAGCCGTTCATTCTGGGCAGGAAAACATTGCTGACCCTGGGCATCCTGAAAGACAAAGAACTGGAGAAAATGCTGGGCAGTGCATTGGCTCTGGACGTGGACCTGGCATTGTCAGAGCCCGAGAACCCCAGAAAAGCCACAGCGTTGGAACTCAGCCAGGTAGTGACTTCCCTGGGCGGCGAAGCGAGGATCCTGGGCGATGCGGCTCATGCGTGGGATTATGCGATGCAGCATCGGGAGGCGTACGACTGCCTGTTGTTTACCGGGTCGCTGTACTTTGTCAGCATGATACGAGAACACTGCATCGGCGGAAAGGAGAAGAAATGAAACTCAGATATGAAGAAACGCAGGATATCGAGCTTCTGCTGGACATCTTCGATCGCAACGAGATCGAAGTGGCCGAGGACGAGTTTACCGGAGGGCATACGACACTGCTCAAAGGATATGCTGCATTCGACGAAGACGCGCAAGGACGCCTGGCAGGCGCTGTGGCGCTGGCACGGAGATTGGACCGGATCATCATCAACGGGATCGCCGTGGAGCCTGAATACCGACGAGCCGGTGTGGCCAGCGGCTTGCTGAAGCTTGTCATGGCGGAAGCCGAATCGAGAGGAACCGACGTGATTTGGATCGTGGCCCGGGCACCTTTGTTTTTTGCGGCCCATGGCTTTGAATATCTTACGGAAGAGCAGGTCCCCGAAGGACTCTTCGATTGTCCGGGTTGCATCCAATACAATAAGACCTGTTTCCCCAAGTTGATGAGATACGTTTTTCCAAGGTGAACGGCGGCGGGCGCATCCTACCGGAGCACCCGCCGTTTCTTGCTTTTTGACCCGGTACGTGATAATATCTATAGAAGTTTTGACTGATGAAAGCAACACGCCAAAAGCGCTGTAAATCATAGAAAGAGGATCGATATGAGAATCGCAATCGATGCCATGGGCGGCGATCATGCCCCTGCAGAGATCGTCAAAGGTTGCCTGCAGGCAGCTTCACACACCGAGGCGGAACTCATCCTGGTAGGGGACTATCAACGGATCATGGATGAAATCAACCGGAGCGGCAGTTCCTATGATCCGGTAAAAATCCGCATCGTACACGCCGGTGAAACCATTGAAAACAGCGACAGTCCGGTACGGGCCGCCCGCAGCAAGCCCGACTCTTCCATGGTGCGGGCCGTCGAACTGGTGAAGTCGGGAGAGGCGGACGCTGCCTTGTCTGCGGGGAACACCGGCGCGCTGATGGCGGCCGGTCTTCTTCGGCTGGGCAGGATCAAGGGTGTGGAGCGCCCCGCCATCGTATCGATCTATCCGCTGATCGGGCAGGAAAAAGCATTTTCACTTCTGGTGGACGCCGGCGCCAATGCCGAATGCAAAGCCGGCAATTTGCTGGGATTCGCCCACATGGGCAGCATCTACATGAAAAGTGCTTTCGGCGTGGACTCGCCTACCGTCGGTTTGATCAACATCGGAACGGAAGAAACCAAGGGGACGACACAACTCAAGGAGGCGTATCAGTTTCTGAAGAAAAGCGGATTGAACTTCATCGGCAATGTGGAAGGAAGAGATGTGCCCGTCGGAGCAGCCGATGTCCTGGTGTGTGACGGATTTACCGGAAATGTGGTATTGAAACTCACGGAAGGGATGGCCTGGACGATATTAAAAACCATCAAAAAGCGATTTACCCAGGACATCGTCGCGAAGCTGGGCGCCGCCATCCTATCGGGAAAGATCAAGGAGCTCAAGAAAGAATTCGACTATTCGACCTACGGCGCGGCGCCGATCCTGGGCATCCGCGGACTGGTGTTCAAAATGCACGGATCTTCCTCCGCGACGGCAGTGGAAAACTCGATTGTCAAAGCGGCTGTAGTTGCATCCGGAGATCTGCCGGGTCAGATTCGTCGAGCCATGGCCTTGTATGCCGGTGCCGAAGAGGAGCTCGAATCCGATGACGAATAGATCTGCGGAAGAGATCCTTCAATATCGGTTTTCAGATGCGGATCTTCTGAAAAAGGCGTTGACACACAGCAGCTATGCCAATGAGATCACCGGGGATCCGGACAACGGAAACGAACGCCTTGAATTCCTGGGAGATGCCATATTGGATGCTGTGATCAGCGTCTATCTTTTCGGCAAGTACGAAAGCAAAGAGGAAGGAGATCTCACCCGGCTTCGGGCGTTGATCGTCTGTGAAAAATCCCTGAGCAGCGCCGGGAAGGCGACGGGGATCAATGAATATATTCTGTTGGGCCGCGGAGAAGAGTTGGGCGGCGGCAGGCAGCGTTCCTCCATCGTTGCCGATGCAGTGGAAGCGATCATCGGAGCCGTCTATTTGGACGGAGGCATGGATGCTGCTCAGAAGGTGGTCCTGGGACTCTTGCGCGAAACCATACCGGCAGCCGTCGACGGACTTCTGTTCATGGATCATAAAACCGAACTTCAGGAATGGCTTCAGCATCGGGGCAGGGGAGAACCTTACTACCGGATCCTGGCCGAAGAAGGGCCGGATCACGCAAAGATATTTACCGCCTCTGTCAATGCCGGCCGGGACCGACTGGGCGTGGGAAGCGGCCGCAGCAAAAAGGAAGCGGAGCAGGAAGCAGCGCGGGACGCACTGGAACAGATAGAGACCGAGAGGTAACAGATGGTTTTCAAGCGCATAGAAATGAACGGATTCAAATCCTTTGCAGACCCGGTGGCCATCGAATTCACCGACGGGATCACCTGCATCGTCGGTCCCAACGGCAGCGGGAAAAGCAATATCTCCGATGCGATTCGCTGGGTCCTGGGCGAGCAGAGTCCGAAAATGCTTCGGGGCGGCAAGATGGAAGAAGTGATTTTTGCCGGTACCCAGAGCAGAAAGCCCAAAGGAATGGCGGAGGTCACGATCGTGCTGGACAACAGTGGCGGCACGCTTCCCATCGACTTTTCCGAAGTAGCCCTTACACGCAGGATGTACCGATCCGGCGAGAGCGAGTATCAGATCAACCGTTCTCCCTGCAGATTGAAAGATATCCGGGAATTGATCATGGATACCGGCATGGGTGTGGAAGGATATTCCATCATCGGTCAGGGAAAAATCGCGGATATCGTCAGCAATAAAATGGAAAGCAGGCGGGAGATCTTCGAGGAGGCGGCCGGAATCGTTAAATACCGCAGCAGGAAAGCCGAATCGGAGCGAAAGCTGGAACATGCCTCCGCCAACCTGGATCGGGTGAACGACATCATCGGAGAGATTCGCGGACGTATCGACGGATTGGCAGACGACAGCAAGAGGGCGGAAGAATATCTCGTGCTGCGGGATCGTTATAAAGAAGTCGAAATCAATATCACATTAAAGAGCATCGAGTCCGTGTCCGAAAAAAACGAAGCGGTCCGGCAGGAGCTCATCGAATTGAATGAAGCTGTGGCCGAACAGAAATCCAAGCGGGAACATTTGGAAAATCAGCTGCGTCAAAAGAGAAAGAGTGCGGAGGAGCTCGAGCAACAGACGGAAGAACTTCGAAACGCACTGACGGCACTCTCCGAGGAAATATACGCGATCTCCAATCGAAAAGAGCTGAATCGGGAACGGCTGGCTGCGCTTGCCAGGGAAGTGGATCGGCTTGAGGGAGAACATCGGGCACTGCAGGAAAAACTGCAGCGCGAAGAAGCGAATGCCGAGGCGCTGCGCACCTCCCAAAAAGAGGTGGAACAGGAGCGCATGGTTCGGGAAGAAACCCTGGCCGAAAAAGAGCACATTGTCCGGGCCGCGGCCGAAACGCTGAACGCCCGGGAAGAAACGCTTCAAACGCAGAAGGATAGACTCTTTGAACTGACCGGAAAAAGCGCGGCGGAACAATCGGAGATCGACAGTCTGCTCAGTTTGCGGGCGACGTTGATCAAACGCGCATCCCAGCTGGAATCCGAGGGCAGTACGTCGGATGCGACAGACAAAGTCTATGCGAGGGATCTGGAAAAAGCCCGAAACGAATGTGATCGCAAAACAGAAAAAATACGGGCGTTACAAAAAGAACTTCCGGAATTAGAATCGGCGCGGAAGACCCTTGCGGAACGGGAAACACGACTGAAAAGCGACCTGAGTGAAAAAACGTTATCGCTCGGGCGCATGAGCGCGCGAAAAAAGCTGCTGGAAGAACTGGAAAGCACCTACGAAGGGTACGGAGGCAGTGTCCGCTTCCTGATGCAACGAAAACTGCCCGGCATCGTCGGGGTGGTCGGTGAGCTGCTTCAGGTGCCGAAAGGATTGGAGGTAGCCGTCGAGACCGCATTGGGCGCATCCCTTCAGAATATCGTTTGCCGGGATGATTCCTGTGCAAAGGAAGCCATCGGGCTGCTCAAAGAAAGCCAGGCGGGACGCCTGACGTTTTTGCCGCTGGAAAGCATTCGTACCGGGCGTCCTTCCCTGCCGGAAAAAATGAAATCCGCCAAAGGATTCCTGGGGGTGGCCGCCGATCGTGTAACCTGCCGAAACGGGGGAGAAAAGGTACTGGACTACCTTTTGGGCCGTGTGATCCTGTGTCAGGATTTGGACAGCGCCTCGGAAATATCCCGATCCTACGGGGGGACGTTTCGCTTTGTTACGCTTCAGGGAGATATCATCAATCCTGCCGGCGCAATCACCGGCGGCAGCCTGCGCAGCAACACCGGCAGCATTCTGTCCAGGAAAGCCGAAATCGAAGAGCTCGACGGTACACTGCAAAACACAGGAAAGGAAGTCCTGTCTGTCCGGAGCGCACTTGAGATCGTTCTCAAAAGGCTGGCGGATGGGCTGGATCGCATCCGGGAAACGGAAGAGCTCCTGAGGGAAACCGAGAAAGATTGCGCCGTCCGACAATCGGAGATCCGGCAGATGGAAGCGTTGGCGGAGCATGCGGCGCAAAGCAGTCTGCGGCGTTCTCTGGAGCAGGAGGATTTAAAAAAAGAGATCGGGCAGGCAGACAGCAGCGTCAATACTTTGCGTGATTCTCTCGAGGCGATCCGGGAAGAGATCGATCTTCTCAACCGTTCGACCGGCGATCTGTACGACGCAATAAGAGACGGCAAAAAAGAGTTGAACGATGCGTTCGAAGCCGAGACAGCGGCCCGAGTGGATTTGAGCAACGTCAGCGTTCGCATGGAGAGTGCGGATGTTTTCAGGAAACGCGTGGAAGAAAGTCTTCGACAACTCCGGGAAGAAGTCGTTCAAAAGGAACAAGCGCGCAACAGTGCGGAGGAGCAGATCCGACAGCTGTCCGAACCTTCGGATCGCGAGGGAACGACCCTGCAAGAGAAGGAAGAAACAAGAAGGCAGATGGAAGAAAGGCTGACAGAGCTTCAGAAGCAGCGCCATGAAGCACTCCGGGAAGCCGAGATCATGGAAACGGAACGGTCGAATTTCGAACAGGAACTGTATACGTTCCAGATGCGTCAGCGGGAAGCGGAAGTGAAGCAGGCGAAGTTCGAGACACAGATGGAAACCCTGAAAGAAAAGCTTTGGGAGGAATTCGAGATATCCTATGTACAGGCCATGGAATTCGAAGCGGGAACGTTTGTCATGTCCAAAGCGCTTCGGGAGTCCCGTGAGATCCGAGACCGGATCAGAGCTCTGGGTGATGTGAACGTGGGTGCGATCAAAGAGTATCAACAAGTTCGGCAGCGCTACGACTTTCTGCGTGAACAGCAGGAAGATCTGACGAAAGCCATCGATGAGCTCAACGCCATCATCGAGGATATGGATACGACGATCCGCAAGCGGTTCAAAGAAAGTTTCGACGCAGTAGTGGAAAACTTCGAAGCAGCCTTCACCGATCTGTTTGGCGGCGGGCACGCCCGACTTTCTCTGGAGGATCCCTCCAAGCCGCTGGAAAGCAGTATCGAAATCGA
>JAAYDG010000154.1 GCA_012729355.1 Clostridiales bacterium | reverse complement strand
GGATTCCGGGTGTATTCGCCCAGGATGCCGAGACGGACGTTCAGGCGATGTTCGAAGACATGCCGGAAGCGAACTACTGGTCTTATGCCTCCTTGAGCGCAGCTGTGGAAAACGGATTGCTGAACGGATTTGACCTGGACGGCGCCCATTATATCAAACCCGAAGCCGCCCTGACCAGGGCCCAGATGGCCACCATCGTCAACAGGGCCTTCGGCGCTAAGGTGGCAGCCACTCTTGCCGGAGTCGCAGATGTGCCGTCCTATGCCTGGTATGCCAACGAGATGGCCAAGGCGATCCACATGGGCACCTTTATGAGGGACACGAAGATGAGGCCCGACGACAGCATCACGCGTCAGGAAGCGTTCGTCGTGCTGGCCAGGGCTTTCGTCCTGAAGCAAAACGACACGGCGCCCCTGAATGTTTTTTCGGATAAAGCGCAGATCGCCTCCTGGGCGCTGCCTGAGCTGAGCGCCATGAAGGCGGCCGGTTACATCCAGGGCTCCGGCGGAATGCTTCACCCTCTTGACACCATCACGAGGGCCGAATTCGCCACGGTCATGGACAACATGGTCAAGCAATACATCGATGTGGCCGGTACTTATACGGAAGTAGTCGCGGAAGGAAACGTGATCGTCCGGGTGCCCGGCGTCACACTGGACGGTGTGGACGTTGACGGCGACCTGGTCATCGGCGACGGCGTCGGCGACGGCAACGCCTATCTGAACAATATCGCCGTGAGCGGCCGCGCCCTGATCAGGGGCGGCGGCGAAAATTCCGTGGTCTTCAGCGGCTCCGCCACCGACGTCCGGAATATCGTCATTTCCCGCAGCTCCGACGGGCGGGTCCGCATCCTTACGGAAGAAGGCGTCGTGCTGGCCGAGGCGGAAGTGGCCGGCGACAGCGACGTGATCCTGGAAGGGACCTTCGGAAGCGTCACCGTAGTATCGGATAACGTTACCGTAACGGCCCTGGATGCCACCATCACCGACATGTCTGTTCCGGGGGAGGATTCCGTCGTGATCCTGAGCGGCACCACCACCGTCGAAAATGTAGCCATCAGCGGGACCCAGTCCGAATTGATCGTCCAGGAAGACGCTTCCGTTGATACTGTAGAAATTTCAGCGCCCAGTGTCACCGTATCCGGGACAGGCACTGTGGAAAATGTGGAAGTCCAGGCCGGCGGCGACGAGGCTTCGATCACGACCCCCAATACTGTAACCACCGTATCTTCCGACGTGGAAGGTGTCACGGCAGGTGGCGAGGACGTGCCCGCAGGCGGAACCGCAACCAACAACAGTACGGGTACCGATGCCACGGTGACTGAGCCTTCGACGGGCGGCGGTGGTGGCGGAACACCTGCTATGGCCATCAGCATCGAGGAAGTAGCAGTCAGCGGCGTGGAGATTTCGCGTACCGGTACCGGCGTTTATATCATCGATGGGACAACAGCAACAAAAGATAACACCTCTATCGATGTAGCAATTACAAATACCAGAGCCGGGCTATACAATGCCAGTCTCACCATTGAAAATTTACATGGCCAGACCGTGGCGCACGCCGAAACCACAGGATTGAAACAAGCATATATCAATGCATTGGATGTATTCGGCGCCGTCACATTTGGTGATATTGCCGGTATGTTTGATAAGCTTGGCACGGTATCTCCGGATTCATACTATCTGGATCCCAGTGATCCGAGTGCAGATGTCGATGGCAAGGTTACAGGGAACGACGAAACAGCATTTAGGAGTGCAATTGAAAACGCCTTTGCGCTTATGGATGACGGTGAAGTCTACATCGTCACGATCGCTTTCAGCGGTGCTGCATCGGCATCTTTGCCATTCCAGATTCAGAAAGATTTTTAAAAACATAGAATAAACGAAAAGTATAGATCGACATCAAAGGGGGTGGGCATTCTGCCCGCCCCTTTCAACGCAGAAAGGAAAGGCATGACCGTATCCAGAAGTAAAGTCATCATTGGAATACTCACTGTTTTTGTGGCCGCGGCGGCCTTTTTGGGCTATAACGC
>JAAYDG010000019.1 GCA_012729355.1 Clostridiales bacterium | reverse complement strand
TCGCCACGATCCCGGCCGCGCTGGTGGGGATCCCGCTGGAAGACTGGATGGATGAGCACTTCTATAATTATAAAGCGGTATCGGTGGCACTGATCGTGTACGGGATCTGGTTCCTGTTTCTGGAGCGGGACCGGGAACGCACGTTTCCCATCCAAAAGGTCACGGATATTACCTGGAAGACGGCGCTGGGCATCGGCCTGTTTCAGATCCTGGCGTTGATCCCCGGCACATCCCGTTCCGGCTCCACCATTATCGGCGGTATGCTGCTGGGCACATCCAGGACAGCGGCGGCGCAGTTCACGTTCTACCTGGCCATTCCGGTCATGATAGGCGCCAGCCTGTTGAAGCTCCTGAAATTCGGCTTTGCGTTCACCGGCTCGGAACTTGCGGTACTGTTGCTGGGCATGGCCGTGGCTTTTGCGGTTTCGCTGGCGGCCATCCGATTCCTGATGAATTATGTCAAGCACCACAACTTCAAAATATTCGGATACTACCGCATTGCCCTGGGGCTGGCGGTGCTGGGATATTTCCTGTTGGCATAGCAAAAAAACAGCGCGTATGATAAAATAAGACGGGACGATGCACCGTCCGGTCTTTTACGTATCTGAAAGTGTCAGGGAGGATGAAATGGCTATCAAACTGGGCATCAACGGTTTCGGCCGGATCGGCCGCGTCACGTTTCGCGCTGCGATGGAACAGCCGGATCGATTTGAACTCAAAGGGATCAACGTGCGGAATGCGGATCTGGATTACATGATCTACATGATCCGGTACGATACGATATACGGCAGATTCTGCGGAAAATTGGAACGCTACACCAAGGGGATCATCGTGGACGGCGTCAAAATACCGGTATACGGAGAATCCGAAGCCGAACACATTCCCTGGTCGGAATGCGGCGCCGAATACATCGTGGAAGCCACCGGTGCGTATGTGAAGATGGAAAAAGCGATCCAGCATCTGCGGGCAGGAGCGAAAAAAGTGGTCATGTCGGCTCCGGCCAAGGATATCGTTACGCCTACGTTCGTATACGGGGTCAACCACGAGCATTATGCCTCGAGCATGGACATCGTTTCCAACGCCTCCTGCACCACCAACTGCCTGGCGCCGCTGTGCAAAGTGCTCCAGGATCATTACGGGATCCAGATGGGCCTGATGTCGACGATCCATGCAGCCACCGCCAAGCAGAAAGTCGTGGACGCCCGGTCGCTGAAGGACTGGCGGACAGGTCGTTCGGTCTTCGGAAACGTGATTCCTTCCTCTACCGGCGCTGCCAAAGCCGTAGGACTGGTCATCCCGGAGCTGCAGGGGAAGATGACGGGCATTTCCTACAGGGTCCCCACGGCAGATGTATCGGTGATCGACCTGAACGTGTGTTTGGATAAACCTGCGAACTACGCGAGCATTTGCGCCAAGATCAAGGAAGCTTCGGAGACCACGATGAAAGACGTACTCGATTATGTGGATGACGAAGTGGTGTCCACGGATTTTATCGGGGATCCTCATCCCGCGATCTTCGACGCCAGAGAAGGAATTGCGCTGAACGATAAGTTCTTTAAGTTAATCGCCTTCTACGACAACGAGTGGGGTTATGCCAGCAACCTGCTCCGGATGATAGGCTACATGGACCGGGTAGACAGTAAAAAACAGTAACAGGCGAAAGCCGCAAAAGGGCCGAAGGGTATTCGGTCGCCTTTTGCGGCTTTTTTTGTGAGCAGAAGGCCCGCGGACCAGATGCCGGCCAGGAGAAAGGCGCGACAGAGGATCGCGGCCATGCTTGCCGGGCCGAAGGCGAATCCAAGGCCGGCCGCCAGCTTGGCATCTCCGGCGCCCAGCCCCGGGGGGCGGCGGGCAGTGCGGGCGGCCAGAACGAGGGCGGCGTAGGTCCCCAGCGGGAGAAGCAGGCCCGCCGCTCTGGCCGGCGCCGGCACTTCGAAAAGCAGGCCTGCACCGGCCAGAAACAGGATCCACTGGTCCTGCAGGATCCTGTAGCGGAGATCGCAGACCGTCAGCTGGATCAGCGCAAACACCACCGCAGCGGCGGGCAGAAAGTCCTCCGGACGAGAAGACGCAGACGGACACCGTGTCAACAGGAAAAAAAGCAGGGAGAAAGCGATCCCGGACGGAACCGGCGCCGGAAGTTTGCGCGCAGCTTCGGAGACCGGCGTCGCACAGCGGTCGCACAGCCAGCTGCCCGGCGTATGATTCCAGACGACTACGGACAGAACGCCGGAAAAAAGAGAAAGGCATGCGGACACAAAAAAAGCGGAAAGAGACATCGTCTGTTGCTCCGGGTCCCGTTCCGCTTTTATTATACGATATTGTCAATCAATGTCAATCAAAGGATCCAACCGCGGTGCTATTGCCGCCCGCTGGCGTTCAGCACGTTTTTGATTTTGTGCTGCACCATGCGCTTGATGGCTTCCCGGGCCGGGCCCAAGTACTTCCTGGGATCGAAGTCTGCAGGGTTCTCCATGAAATGACGACGGATCTCCGCGGTCATTGCCAGTCTCAGATCCGTGTCGATGTTCACTTTGCAGACCCCGTGCCCTGCGGATTCCAGGATCATTTCTTCGGGCACGCCTCTGGCGCCGGGGATGTCTCCGCCGTATTGGTTGCACATGGCCACGAATTCCGGCAGTACCGTCGAGGCGCCGTGCAGCACGAGCGGCACGTGGGGGATCAGTTTGTGGATCGCCTTGAGACGCTCAAAATCCAAGTAGGGTTCGCCTTTGAATTTGTAGGCCCCGTGGCTGGTGCCGATGGCGATAGCCAGCGAATCCACGCCCGTTTTGTCCACGAATTCCGCAGCTTCTTCCGGGTCCGTAAACGTCGCCGAACGCGCATCTACCTTAACGTTGTCTTCCACACCGGCCAGCTTGCCCAGTTCCGCTTCCACCACTACGCCTTTGGCGTGGGCGTATTCCACGACCTGCCGGGTGACGGCGATATTTTCCTTGAGATCGTAGCGGGATCCGTCGATCATGACGGAAGTGAAGCCGTCATCCACGCATTTCTTGCAGATGTCGAAATCTTCGCCGTGATCCAGGTGCAGGCAGATGTCCAATCCGGTATCCAGAATAGCGGCTTCCACCAGTTTCAGCAGATAGACGGGTTTGGCATATTTCCGCGCTCCGGCGGAGACCTGGAGGATCAGCGGTGCTTTTTCCTCGCAGGCGGCGTCCACGATGCCCTGGATGATCTCCATGTTGTTGACGTTGAATGCCCCTACGGCGTAGTCGCTGTTCAGTGCTTTGGCAAACATCGCTTTGGTCGTTACAAGTCCCATTTCGTCCTCCTCGTGCTTATCGGGTCAGTTTGTCGACGATGTCTTCCACCGTCGACCCGGCAGGGATCGTAAAGGTCCCGGCCATCAGTTTCGTTTCGGCGTTTGCCTTGGAAACCGCAGTGACAAAGGCTTCCGGGGATTCCACCAGATTTTCTTCGTAGAGAAGCTGAGCGATCTTGGTCCCGGTCACACCCGGCGGAACCGTAAATTTCACTTCGGTTTTCGTGGTAAACGATTGTTCTGTTTGCGGTGGATCTCCGGCTGTTTCACCGGATCCTCCTTCGTTGGCTTCCCCTTGATCTGCGCTTGGATCCGTGGTGATCTCTTCCGGATTTTCATTGATGTCTTCCACTTCTTCCGGCGTCAGATCCAACTCGCCCAGGTCCAGATCGTCCGTGGTTTCTCCGGCGTGGATCCTGGCCAGATATTCCGGATATTCCATGATATCCCCGATTCGCCAAAAGATGACGGCGCCGGCGATGATAACGATGAGAACAGCCACGAATATATCATTGTAATCGTATACCAGGTCTTTAAATCTTTTCATGAGAGCCCCCTTTTCCGATCCCTTCCCCTTGTGTCGCTTCCGGTTACAATTTATCATAAAACCCGGCAGGTTGCTACTCGTATGGAGAAAAATATGGTATAATCATCAGGCTATGATCGAAATAACCGTCACATCCAACGAGGACAGCCAACGGCTGGACCGGTTCCTTAAAAAATATCTGTCGGAAGCGCCGTTGTCCATGATCTACAGGATGATTCGAAAAGACATCAAGGTGAACGGCCGCCGGGCGAAGGAAGATACCATGCTCGCCGCAGACGACGTGATCACTTTTTACATGGACCCGAAACAGCTGGCCGTTCTCACGAAGAAAAAAAAGCGCCCCGCCGCAAAACGGCAGTTCAGCATCGCCTACGAGGACGAAGATGTGATCGTGGTGGGAAAGCCTTTCGGGCTGCTGGTCCACGGGGATGCTTCGGAAAAGAAGGATACGCTGGCGAATCAGGTGGTGGATTATCTGATCCGGGAAGGCAGTTATTCTCCCAGGACGGAGCGAACGTTCATCCCTTCTCCGGTGCACAGGCTTGATCGCAATACGACGGGATTGGTGGTATTCGGGAAAAACAGTCCGGCTTTGCGGACATTATCGTCTATGCTGCGAGAAAACGGTGTTCGGAAGTTTTATCAGACGATCGTGGTGGGCGCCCTGAGCGAAGAGCTTCATTTAAAAGGGAAACTGCACAAAGATCCCGCAGCGAACAAATCGCGGGTCTTTGACGAGGAGGATCCCAGAGGGAAACCCATTGAGACCATCGTGCGTCCCATTTATACAGGAACGGAATACAGCGTTGCGGAAGTGGAGCTGGTCACCGGACGAAGTCATCAGATCCGCGCACATCTGCAGTCGGCCGGATACCCGCTCATCTGCGATGCAAAATACGGATGGGCAGAGGCCAACCGAGCCCTGCGGAAGAAAATCGACTGGTCCACACAGCTTCTCCATGCGGGGAAACTGGTGGTCGTGCAGGCGCCGCCGCCGCTGGAACACCTGAACGGGACGGAGATCACCACGCCGGTGCCTCCGCATTGGAAAGAAATACAACTGGCATTATTCGACAAGGAGATACTGCGGCATGGGATTGAGTGAAAACGCCAAAGAATGGGTCAAAGATATACTGGTCGCCATCGTCGTGAGCATCGTGATCCTTCAATTCATCAAACCGACGATCGTGCGTGAGCATTCCATGGAAGACACCCTCAAAGAAAACGACTACATCCTTCTGAGCC
>JAAYDG010000153.1 GCA_012729355.1 Clostridiales bacterium | reverse complement strand
TTGCTCCAAGCAAACGATCCCCCGTCACGGGGGATCGTTTGTAACCGGCTCGCTTACGGGTTCAGACGCGATAGACCGTCATTGATCGCTGTTGTAGATCCGGTACAAAAAGACCGCAGTCTCGGCTCTCGTGGCCTCACCCCGAGGGTTCATCTCGCCGTTGCCTCCTTCGATCAAACCCTCTTTCACCAAAGCGGCGATGCTGTTGACCGCATATCCGGCGATTTGGGCCCGGTCCGAAAAGCGGTCCAGATCAGAGGCGGCGCCTTCCACTGCCGAGCCGTTCAGCACACCCAGCGCCCGTTCGGTCATCACCATCATGTCCTGTCTTGATATGGCCACATCCGGATCGAACCGGTCGTTTCCGATTCCGCTCACGATCCCCAGTTCCTTGGCAATACCGGTCTCTCTCCAATAGTATGCATCCTCCGCCACATCGCTGAAAGATCCTTCGGGCTCACCTTCCCATCCCAAGGTACGGACGAGTAGGCACAGAAAGTCTGCCCGGGTAATCGCCGCCTCCGGCGCAAAAGTAGTTTGGGACACTCCTTTGACGATTCCTTTGGAAGCGAGGACCTCGATCTGCTTCTTTCCCCAGAGAACGGCCTCCAGATCTTCGAAAGTCCTGTGGACATAGGCCACCGCATAATGGCTGAAATGGGTGGTGGTGAAGGTGACAGTTCCGGTCTCCGCATCGTATCGTCCGTTGGGCACGGAATGCAGATTTCCGGCACCGTCCACATACACGACCACGATGTGTTCCGGGTCTTCCAGTTCCGCTGTCGTCGGCGCATAGGGAATGGATACCCTCACCGGTGCTTGGGAGTTGTTCCAATCCAGCTGTCTGCCGTCAATGGACATCCGAAGCTGCAGCAACGGCCTGTCTCCGATGATCTCTGCTGCGTCCTCCGGCAAGTCGGACCGATCGACCGACCCGATGGTGATGCGCGCTTGATTGCCGTCTGTCTGCCCCGTACCTGTGAGCATGTTGGAAGGAACAACGACGCTTCCCTGATCGGTGCTGATTTCCAGCATTCCTTGCGCATCCGGTGTTGACAGATCCGTGACCGGTATGCTCAAAGCGTAAGCATCCACGCCGGGGATCGCCGGTATTGTAACCGCCAGTTCCCCTTGGGGCATCCCGTGCCAGGGATCCTCTTCGATAGAAGCGATGCCGCCGTCCCTGTTGACGAGGACTGCGACCGCCGTTTCCGTGCCGTCTTCTGCCCTGATACTCGCTTGATAAACGGGTATTTGCGCCGTGCGCCTCCCGTTGCTGCCGCCTGCCGGCGCTGTAGGCACATATCCCTGCCAGCGCAGGAAAGGATAGCCGCCGTTGTCGGTGCTGTTGATTCCCCACACAGTTGTAAAATCCCAGTCTGTGAATGTCGCCTGCTGCTTCATCTCGGCAGTGGTTTTTCCTGTACCGCCGACTGATGTGTTCTTTCCTGAGGTTTCGGTATTCCAGAAGCTGTCGGTAACCACTCCAATTGCAGTGGTGTAGCCTGCAAGGCCACCTGTGTTGGCCGAAGCAGCAGGAGTTACTACCGCTCCGCTGGAATAGCAATCGGTAATCGATTTACCGTTTCCGCCTACAAGCCCTCCCACATAATCATTTCCGGTCACTGAACCGGTCGCATAAGAATTCACGATCGCTCCGCCGGGGCTATAGTTGAATCCTACCAACCCTCCCACATAATCATTTCCGGTGACCGCCCCTAAAGCATAGCAGCCGTCGATTTCACCGTCGTTGTTGCCCACCAGACCGCCTGTCTGGGTGCTGTTG
>JAAYDG010000152.1 GCA_012729355.1 Clostridiales bacterium | reverse complement strand
TGGCACACAATGGAAGGGGATCATTCCTGTCGACGTTGAAGGACGGGTGCTGCATAACAGCATCATTTGGCTGGATGCCCGTGCTGTCGATCAGGCAAAGCGCCTGAACGAGCGCTTTGGTGAAGGAACCTTTGCAGGCAATGATTATTGGCCCAAGCTTTTATGGCTGCGCGAGAATCGTCCGGAAGCCTACGAAAAGGCAGAGATTATATTCGAGGCCAACTCCTACCTGAAGTGGAAAGCCACCGGTGAGTCAGCCGTGGATATTACCAACAGCTTCGTGCGTTCCTACGATCCCAAGATTCAGAAGTTGTATAAGGAAATTTTAGCGTTTGGCAACTTGGATCTTGAAAAGTTTCCCAAGATTATCAGAAGCCAAGATTTGGCGGGCCATGTAACTGAGCGTGCCGCAGAGGAAATGGGCCTTGTGCCCGGAATCCCTGTCTTTGGCGGCTGTGGCGACATTCCTGCTATTGCCATCGGTTCCGGTTGCTCCGATATCGGTGGTACCCATGTGTATTTTGGTTCTTCCGGCTGGGTGGGGTACAGCGTGCCCCATTCCTCCGAAGAACTGTACATCTCTCCCTTTGATGCAGAGAGAGACATTTATATCAGCGGCTTGAATGCCATCGGACTATCTTTGAACTGGGCCGTTTCCCGGTTGTATTATGAAGAATTCAAGGAAATGGGGGCCGGCGTATTTGGCCTCGTTAACGAAGAGGCGGCACAGGTCCCGCCCGGCTGTGAGGATCTGTTGGCAATGCCCTGGTTTTATGGAGAGCGCCCGCCTTTGTTGAGTGAGAATGCACGCGGTTCTTTCTGGAATTTGGGCACCCAGCATGACCGCCGCCATATGACGCGTGCCGTTATGGAGGGCATTTGCTATACCTTGAAAACCGGTGCTTTGCACTGCAAAGAGAGTCGAGGATATGTCTGGCCGACTCAACTCAACGCCATTGGCGGTGGTTCAGCCAGTGATGTCTGGATGCAGACATTGGCCAATGTGATGAATATGCCTGTCTGTGTACCCTATTCTCCGCGCCATGCAGGTGCGGTGGGTACGGCGTACTGTGCACTGGTTGGCTTAGGACTGCGGCAGGACTTCAGCGAGATCGCAAGAACAATGGAGTTTGAACGCAGGTTCGATCCTCAACCTGAGGCGGTTGCAGTCTACGAGGAGGGCTTTGCGAAGTTTGATCGGATCCGGAGAATGCTCCTGCCGTTGTTCAATGAAAATAATGGATCACTGTAAATAGACGGAGAATGTGTCATGAATGCGAAAAAACGTGTGCTGGTTTGTGAATTTCATCAGGAAACCAACACTTTCAACCCTGTGACAGGCGGCGTGGAACTGTTCCGGGCCGTCCGTTACGCAGAGGGACAGAAGGCGTATGCCCTCTGTAAGAATCTGCCCTGTGCTTTTCATGGAATGATCGATGCCATTGAAGAGGCCGGCGGAGAGGTGATTCCCACGATCTCTCTATATGGTGGTTCCTGGGGATTGGTGAAGGATTCCGTTACAGAATTGCTCTATGATAGAATGCGTCATTATGTGGCAGAAGCCGGCGAGTTTGACGCTGTGTTTGCTTCTCTGCATGGCGCGACCTGCACGGAGAGCGAAGAGGATGCCTGCGGTGCGTTTCTGGCGTTTCTGCGGGAATTGACAGGGGAGGATAAAATCATTGCAGCCTCTTATGATCTCCATGCAAATATCACCGAAAAGTCTCTGCGTTGTGCGGACGTGATCTGCGGATACCAGTCTTATCCTCATGTGGATTTTTATGAGACCGGCTATCGTGCTGCCTCTCTGGGTATGCGCAAGCTGATGGGCAAGCCTGTTAAGCTGGCTGCCGTCATCATCCCGATGATGACGCCTCCTGCAGGCTATACCAGTCTGGAGGAGCCATTCAAGAGTATCATTGATTATGGCAAGTCTTTGGTTGCCGGCGGCACGCTGTTGGACTTCTCGGTGTTTAATGTACAGCCTTGGTTGGACATCGGTACCATCGGCTGCACGATCACCGCTGTGGCAGAGGATGAGGCGAGTGCATGCCATTATGCAGACGAGCTGTCTAAGCGTTTCTTTGACAACAGGGATGGCTATTGGCCCGATCTGATGAGCGTTGACGAGGTCATCGACCGGGCTGAGGATCCTGCAAGTGCCAAGCCTGTGATTCTGGTGGATTCTGCAGATTCCCCCAACGGCGGTGCCGTGGGGGATAGTGTGTTTGTGGCGCTGCGCCTGTTGGCGCGTGGATCAAAGGTGACTGCCGGCATGTTTGTCAAGGATCCCGAGGCTGTAAAGAAGGCTTTTGAAGTGGGTGTCGGCAATACTGCCGTGTTCACTGTAGGCGCCGGGTATACTCCGGGTATGCCCGGTCCTCTGGTAGCCCAGGGCAGAGTGCGTTCTCTCCACGACGGTTCTTATCTGCAGGAAGGTCCTGCCGGCAAGGGATTCCCCTGTCACATCGGTCTGTCTGCGGTCATTCGCTTCGGCAATATCGATGTGATGGTCTGTGAAAAACCCACCGGGTCCGGTGATCCTCAGATCCTGCGCCATTTTGGCATTGAACCCAAGGTGAACGATTTGATCGTGGTCAAGGCGAACACCTCTTTCCGTGTGCCTTACAGCGCCTTTGCAGGTGAAATCTGTGCCGCAGATACCCCGGGCGCCGGCGCTTCCAACCTAAAGCGTATGGATTGGAAGAATTTGCCCAAGAACTTCTATCCCTTCGATCTGGAAGAAGGCTATACGCCGGAAGCAGCGACGATCCGTCGTCCGTAACAAGAAAGAGAGGATGGGTCGAATGGTTGAAATTTTATACGGAAAAGGCACGCTGAAGTGTCCCGAGAAGCCCCAGGCAGTTTTGGCGTTGAAGGATGGGCCTAAGGCGGAGAAACAAAACGGAAGCCGATTGGTAACCGAAGCAATGCGCCAACCTTATGGCGGAAAGCAGTTGCGAGACTTGGCTGTGGGAAAGAATCGAGCCACAGTCATCATCAGCGACCATACTCGGCCTGTGCCCAGCAAGGATATCTTGCCGAAGATGCTGCGCCAGCTGCGGGAAGGAAATCCGAATATTGAGGTTACGTTGCTGGTAGCGACCGGTTGTCATCGAGGTACGACCCCGGAAGAATTGGCCGCTAAATTGGGATCAGAAATCGCTTCACGGGAAAAGATTCTGGTGCACGATGCTTTCGATCCGGATGCCAATGTGGACTTCGGTATTCTGCCCTCCGGTGCGCCGCTGGTGATCGATCGTGCGGCGGTCGAGACGGATCTTCTGGTGGCAGAGGGATTTATTGAACCGCACTTCTTTGCAGGTTTTTCCGGCGGTCGCAAGAGTGTTATGCCCGGTGTCTGCGGGGCGGTGACGGTTTACGGCAACCACTGCGGCAGTTTTATTGCCGACCCTCACGCCCGAACCGGTGTGCTGCAAGATAACCCCATCCAAAGAGATATGGTGGTGGCGGCAAAAATGGCAAAACTGGCCTATATTGTAAATGTGGTGATCGATGACAACAAGAACACGATAGCCGCCTTTGCGGGGGACCCCTTTCTGGCGCATGAAGCAGGAGTTGAGTTCCTGGAGAGTCTTTGCGGCGTCGCGGCAGTTCCTGCCGATATCGTTGTGACCTCCAATGGCGGAACGCCTTTGGATCAGAATCTGTATCAGTGTGTCAAGGGCCTGACTGCGGCTGAAGCCACTGCAAAGCCGGGCGCGGTGTTGATCATCTGTGCGGAGGCGGCAGACGGGATCGGAGGAGACCGTTTTTATCGTGCAATAAGGGATTGTGAATCGCCGGGAGCGCTGTATGAACAATACTGTGCCACGCCGCAGGGAGAAACCATTCCGGATCAGTGGCAGACTCAGATCCTGGCACGGATTCTGATGAAGCACAGAGTGATTTTTGTGACGCGGAAAGAACTCTCACAGACGGTGCGGGATATGAAGATGGAGTATGCCGAGACTTTGGATGTGGCATTGTCTATGGCGCGCCAGACAGCAGGAGAGGCGGGAACGTTGACGGTGATCCCGAATGGGATTTCCGTGATTGTTCATGCGAAATGCTCATAAGTCGGCATAGGATAGAAAAGTTCCTGATCCATTTGGGGTCAGGAACTTTGTCTTCGGTGTGAGAGAATGCATCATGCATTCTCTTTTGAATGTTCGTCTTTGGATTCGAAAATTATTTGGATGCCACCGGAGATACGCTGTAGCGTTGTTTCACGCTGGAAAGAATCACGTTGGTCTGGGTGTGTTTGATGCAGGAGATCCCTTTGATCTTGTTCATCAACCGTTCCAGAGAAGCGGTGTTTCTCGTAGTGATCTTTAGGACGTAATCGAACTCACCGGTAATGTAGTGGCACTCCAGAATTTCTCCTGCCTGTGAGATAAAGCTGTTGAATTCTTCCGTCTGATCCGGCGTTTCCAGGCTGATCATCATGATCACCGACAGTTCTTTTTCCATGGCAGCTGCGTTGAGGATCGCTGTGTACTGCTCGATGGTCCCGTTGTTTTCCAGTTTTTTCAACCGCTCGCTCACAGCCGACAGCGAAAGATTCACCTGTTTCGACAGTTCGGAGATGGACACTCTGGCGTTCAACTGCAGAACTTCCAGGATCTTGACATCGATGATATCCAGAGACATAATTGCACCTCTTTCGCAAAAATTATTCCAAATAGAATTGACATTATTCCGATAAAGCATCGTATATATTGCTATACTACCAAAAGATTTCGCAAAAATCAAGAAATATTGTGTAATATAGCACAGAATTTTCTCTCGACGAAAACATTTTGCAATATGCAGGTATTTAGGCTATAATATTATTCACTATTCAGACTCACATTACTGTTTCCAACCAAGGAGGAGGCAACCCATGGCAGACGATGTCAAGAGAGCCGGCAATGAATCGGCGCCGGCCAAAGAAAGCGGAACGAATTTTATCCACGCGATCATCGAGAAGGATCTGGAACAGCAGAAATACAGCCGCCAGATCATGACGCGTTTTCCGCCGGAGCCCAACGGATATCTGCATATCGGTCATGCCAAGTCTATCTGTCTCAACTTCGGTACAGCCCTGAAATACGGCGGCGGATGCAATCTCCGCTACGACGATACCAATCCGGTGACGGAAGACGAAGAGTTCGTGGGATCCATCGAAGAAGATGTCAAGTGGCTGGGATTCCAGTGGGACAACCTGCTCTATGCGTCGGATTATTTCGAGACCATGTTCGAAGGAGCCGTTAAACTGATCAAAGCGGGCAAAGCCTACGTCTGCGAACTGACTGCCGATGAGATCCGGTCGACCCGGGGCACGCTCACGGAGCCGGGCACCAACAGCCCCTACCGGGACCGTCCCATCGAAGAGAGCCTGCAGATGTTCATGGACATGCGGGCCGGGAAATACGAAGACGGCAGCGTGGTGCTCCGGGCCAAGATCGATATGGCATCCCCCAACATCAACATGAGAGATCCGGTCATTTTCCGGGTGTTGCATGCCACGCATCACAATACGGGCGATGCGTGGTGCATCTATCCCATGTACGATTATGCCCACCCCATTGAAGATGCGGTGGAGGGGATCACCCATTCCATCTGTACGCTGGAATTCGAGGATCACCGTCCGTTTTACGATTGGGTTCTGGAAAATCTGGAATGGCCGGAGCCGCCTCAGCAAATCGAGTTTGCCAAGCTCAATTTATCCAATACGATCATGAGCAAGCGCAACATCAAGCGTCTGGTGGGCGAAGGAGAAGTGGAAGGCTGGGACGATCCCCGGCTCTGCACCATCGCCGGCATCCGCAGAAGAGGATACACCCCGGAAGCCATTCGAGCCTTTTGCGATGCGGTAGGCGTGGCCAAAGCAAACAGCCAGGTGGAGATGTCCATGCTGGAATATTTCGTCAGAGACGATCTGAAGGAACGGGTGGAAAGCAGGATGGTGATCCTGGATCCGGTCAAGGTGGTCCTTACAAACTATCCGGAAGATCAGCAGGAAATGCTGCCGGTGGAAAACAACATGTCCGTGCCGGAAATGGGACTGCGGGAGGTGCCTTTCTCCCGGGTACTCTATATCGAACGGGAAGATTTCATGGAGATTCCGCCGAAAAAATATTTCCGGCTGTACCCGGGCAACGAAGTGCGACTGAAGGGGGCTTACTTCATCACCTGCACCGACGTGGTGAAAGATGCCGAAGGCAACATCACGGAGATTCTCTGCACCTACGATCCGGCGACGAAGAGCGGCAGCGGATTCGACGAGAGAAAGCCGAAAGGGACCATCCACTGGGTGGACGCAAAATCCGCCGTGGACATTCCTGTGCGTCAGTACGGATATTTGTCCTATCCCGACGAAGAGACCGGAAAGCAAGTCTTTGACCCCGAATCCAGGCAAGACGTGACCGCCAAGGCGGAGCCTTCCATCCGGAAGGCCGCGCCCGGAGAACGGTTCCAGTTCTTCCGAAACGGATACTATATCGCCGACACCGTGCTCAGCAAGGAAGGCGCGCCGGTGTTCAATCAAATCGTGGGACTCAAGAGTTCCTGGAAAAAAGGCTGACACACAAAGGGCAGAGCGGCAACCGGGCAGGTTGCCGCTTTTCTATTGCCGAACGGCCGCAGTACCTTGTATGCAGGGGAGAGAGTGTGATAGAATGCTTTCGTATGATAGAGGAAAAAAATATTCTGCTCACAATCGCATATGACGGGACAGGGTTTTTCGGGTGGCAGCGCCAGCCTCATGCGCGGACCGTGTGCGGGGAGCTGGAGCGGCTCCTGTCGGATATCTGCGGGTTCCCCGTGGAACTTTTCGGCGCCAGCAGAACCGATGCGGGCGTCCACGCCCTGGGCCAGTCCGCCAGTTTTTCGGGCAGGATGGGCATTCCCGCCGAAGGCGTGGCCAGGGCTGTCAACGATGCTCTGTCGCAAAACCGGCTGGAACGGATCGGGGAAATCCAGATCGTTTCCGCCCTGGAGAAACCCCCGGGGTTTCACGCCCGCTACGACGCTACGGGGAAACGGTATCGGTACAGGATCAGAAATGCCCGAAAGGCTGATCTTTTTTTGCGCAAGTACTGTTATCAGGTAACGGAGCCCCTGGATGTGAACGCCATGAAGACAGCTGCGGATTTTCTCGTGGGAGAGCAGGATTTTCGCTGTTTCCTGTCCGCCGGAGGAAATCCCCAGAAGACCACGGTTCGACGCATCGAGAACTGCAGTGTGGAAAAGAAGGAAGATGAGATCCTCCTGTCCGTATCCGGAAACGGGTTTCTATATCACATGGTGCGCAATATCACCGGTACACTGGTGGAAATCGGAGCGGGGAAACGCCCTCCGGAAGAGATGAAGCAGATCCTGGAAAGCCGGGACCGGTCCAGGGCCGGTCACACAGCGCCGCCCCAGGGATTGTATCTGGAAGAAGTATTTTACTGAAATAGAAAGGACAGCGATGGAACAGGACAGACGCCCTTCGTGGGATGAATATTTTATGGAAATGGCCCAAGTCGTACGCAAGCGTTCGACTTGTCTGCGACGCTCCGTAGGCGCAGTGATCGTGCTGGACAACCGGATCATGACCACCGGCTACAACGGCGTGCCGGTGGGAATCGAACACTGTGCCCTGCGAGGGTGCCTGCGAGAGGAATTGCAGGTTCCTTCCGGGGAGCGCCACGAGCTGTGCAGGGGACTCCACGCCGAACAGAATGCCATTATCCAGGCTGCTTATCTGGGGCAGCGCATCGCAGGCGCCACGCTGTATTGTACGACCCAGCCCTGCGTCATTTGCGCAAAGATGATCATCAACGCCGGTATCCGGCGCGTTGTTATACAAGAGACGTATCCCGACGAACTGGCCGAAGCGATGTTTCGGGAAGCCGGTGTCCGGGTCGACGTGATGGGAGACTGATTCGAATGAATGATCTTCTTTCCGTGTTCATCATTGCTGCCTTGGTGACTGCGATCACCACGCCGCTGGCCATTCGTCTTGCGCCGCTCATCGGGGCGATGGACGTGCCCGGAGACAACCGCCGGGTCCATGGAAAACCGATCCCCCGTCTGGGCGGAGTGGCCATCTATCTTGGGATCATGGTTTCCTTTTATCGCCTGCTGCCTTGGAGCGAACAGATCTTCGGCATCGTACTGGGGGGTACGTTTCTGTTGGCCATCGGCATTTACGATGATATCAAATCCCTGAACCCCAGGGCGAAGCTGGCGGGGCAGATCCTGTGCGCGCTGGTCATCTTTTTTTTCAGCGTGCAGATCCGGGGCATGACCAACCTCCTGCCCGTCGGTCCGCATTATCTGATCTTCCCCACATGGCTTTCCCTGATCGTGACGGTCTTTTGGGTCGTAGGCATCACGAATACCGTGAATCTGATAGACGGCCTGGACGGTCTGGCTGCAGGGATCGTCTGCATTGCCTGTCTGTCCGTAGCCTATACTTCGGCCATGAGCGGCCGACTGGGCACTGCGTACATCATCCTTGCCGTAGCGGGCGCAACACTTGGATTTCTCCTCTTTAATTTTTATCCGGCAAAGATCTTTATGGGAGACGG
>JAAYDG010000151.1 GCA_012729355.1 Clostridiales bacterium | reverse complement strand
GAAATGAACAGGGGGGGTTAGCGCAGCTGGGAGCGCGTTTGACTGGCAGTCAAGAGGTCACGGGTTCGAGCCCCGTACTCTCCACCAAACGAAGGACCCGTTTCTTTTCGGAAACGGGTCCTTTTTTTTACACTCTCGAAGAGACGTTTTCTTTGACGTATGGTATGATAACAACAGGATAAGAGAGTAGGGGAACCCATGGAACCGAAGAAGAAAAAGAAGAGGATCAAGTTTTGGATTCCGGTGCTGGCGCTTCTGCTGGGGGCAGGGGCGGCGGCATATGCTTATGCCGCAACGGCGGTTCGCGTGTGCCAACCGCCGGCCGTGGGCTTTGCGGGGCACACGACAGTCCCTGTTCGAAGCACGTTCACCGAACCGGTTCTGGGCGGTCTTTTGGAGAAACGCATCGTGGAAGAATCGCCGTACCCTGTTACGGATCTGGGCATTCTCAGCGATAAACGTCTGGATCTGGAGGTCGGGGAATCCCCCTCTGCGGAATGGGTGATCCGCCTGAACGGCGAGGAAGTCTTCCGGGGTACGCCTGCGGACTACGAGGGTTTCGCCTTTTCGGAAAACGGGACCTATGATGCCACGCTTCTCATCGCCCTGCCGGCAGGGGAAGACCGGTCCGAAGCGGAATTCAGCTATGAATTTGCTTTTGAACTGGATGTGCAGCCCAAAGTCCTGTTTTCCTCGGACCGGGCGATCCAGGGCGACATTCTGTCCGTGTACGTGAATCTTGGATTTGAAACAGTGCTGCCGACGATCGAAACCGACTTGGGCCACGCAATTTTCCTGCCGCTCTCAGAGGAGGAATCTATCGCCTATGTTCCGGTGAACTATGCCCAGGAACCGGGCAAATGGGAGATCCGGGTCTGTTGGGACAATCGGATCCATACCCAGCATGTCATCGTGACCGGCCGAACCTACGGAAAGCAATACATGACCATTTCCCAGGAGACTGCCGACGCCACCATGAACAATCCGGAGGGGCCGGCAAACTGGGCGGAGCGGATCAAAGTGCTGTGGGAAACGTATGACGAGAAAAAGTATTGGACCGAGACATTCCTGCAGCCCTGCGAAGGGCCGATCAGTACGGCGTTCGGATTGTACCGCTATACAAACGACAACCCGGTTCCGAGCCGACACACCGGGATCGACATCGCTGTGCCGACCGGCACGCCGGTACTGGCATCCAACAGCGGAAGAGTCGTGCGGGCGGAAGAAATCATTTACACGGGAAACACCGTGGTCATCGAACACGGCGGCGGCTTGAAGACGTACTACTATCATATGGATTCAATAGAAGTGAAGGAAGGTCAGATCGTCGAGAGGGGTGCATTGATCGGGACGGTGGGAAGCACGGGGTATTCCACGGGCGCACACCTGCACTTCGAAGTCAAGATGGGTCGATCCAGCCTGAGTCCCTGGGAATTGTTCGACGGCAGCAGCGAAGTCTATTTTACGGGCAGCGGGCTCAGCTGAGATATCCCAGGTGTTCCAGCAGGATTTTTCCTCCGATGAGGATCAGAATGATTCCACCGGTCAACTCCGCCCCGAATTTGTATCGGATGCCCAGCCGACCTCCCGCCGAAAATCCGACGTAGGAGAAACCGAAGGTGACAGCACCGATCAGTAGAACGGCACGAAGGATCCGGGTCCCCGGAAGGAGCGCAAAGGTGATCCCTGCCGCCAGGGCATCGATGCTGGTGGCGACGGCAAGGACCAGCACTTCTTTGAGCCGGAGCGGATCATCGCCGCAGGCTGCGGGCCCTGCCGGATCCAGCGCTTCCCGAATCATCCGACCGCCGATCAGTGCCAGCAGGGCGAAAGCGATCCAGTGGTCCACAGCGGCGATGGATTCCTCGAATCGCAGGCCGGCATACCAGCCGGCCAGTGGCATAAGTGCCTGGAATCCTCCGAAAAACACAGCGATGATCACCGCATCCTTTCGGCGGGTCTGTCTCATGCTCAATCCTTTGCACACCGAAGCGGCAAAGGCGTCCATGGACAGAGCGACGGCAATCAAAATCAGTTCGGCAGTCCCCATACAATGATCTCCATTCTTCAAATACACACAGTTTGACGAAAAAGAAATGCGCTGTCAAGCCTCTTTTCATGAAGGATCGGACCTCTGCAGGATTGAAAGGATCATCATGCGACGGAGAATCCCGGCCGGGATGCGGGAAATCAGGAAAGAAAGAGTACGGAAAAAGCAGTGGGTGTATTTTTACAGAGGATAACGACACGGATGTCTTGCAATCCTCCGGCGCGCAAACAGTCCGGCGCCGACCGGCGGTTGCCGGGGCCTGTTGTATTGCTGCTGTTTTCTGTTTTATCGTTCGCCGCGTCGCTGCTGTCCGGTTGCCGGGATCAGATGGGAGCGGGCGCCCGGGCGGCAGGCCGGGCATCGGAGGGTGTCTCTTACGAAAGCACGGCCATTTTATTCAGCCTTTTTTGGGTGGTTGTCTCTGCGGCCTTGCTCTTGTTCCTTCTCCGAAAGCAGGTCCGTCTGAGAAAAGGGGCTCAAGCGGACGTGGAGACGCTGAAGGTGCAGGAAGAATTGTACAAGCTGGCCCTTGCGCACGGCCGGCGACACGTACTCCGGCTGGATATCAAGAACCACATCCTCCGGGCGGAGGACTCGGATTTTTTCAACGCAGCCGCAGGGACCGTCTGGGAGGATCTTCCCGAATCTCTGTTGGAAAGCGACATGATCGCCCCGGAAAGCAAAGGGCAGATCCGGCGGTTGTACCAGGATATTCTGGATGGACAGGGTTCCGGAGAGATGACCCTGATGGCCAGAAGCAACGACGGACGCTATACGCCCCACCATGTCAAGTACACCACTCTGCTTGATGAAGAGAATGTGCCTTCCTTTGCCATCCTCACATACGAAGATGTGTCCGCGGCCCGCGACAAGGAACTGGCATACAAGAGATGGCGCAGCATGCTGGACAAGATGCCCTCTCGGAAATATCGGTTGATCGAACACAATTTATCCCGGAACACGGTGGACAACGCCGAGGGCGAACTCTTTGACGCCGGCCGTGTAAAATACATGATGGAATATAATGAGAAAATGGATCATTTCGTCAAAGAGTTAGTCCACCCCGAAGACGCGGCGCTCTTCGTTCCGATCATGGACCGGGAGCAGCTCCTTCGGGATTATGATAATGAAAAGCGCACGATGGAGCTTGACTTCCGCCTTCTGGAAAAGGGACACGATCCTCGCTGGGTCAGGCTGTCCATGCAGATGATCGAGTATCCGGACACGACGGATATCAAATGCTATAAAATGTACGAAGACATCGATGCCCAAAAGCGAAAGGAACTGGCCTTGAAGCTCGGTTCCGAGCAGGATTCTCTCACCCGGGTCTACAACCGCGGCACGTTCGAAGAGACAGTGAATCGGATGCTGGAGAGCAAACAAGAGGATGCGAGGTACGCGTTGATCCTCATCGATGTGGATGATCTGAAAAGCATCAACGATCGCTTCGGCCATGCTGCGGGAGACAACAGTCTGATCATGATCGCCGACATTCTGCGGACGGTGTTCCGGCAGGACGATGTGATCGGCAGACTGGGCGGCGATGAGTTTGCGGTCCTGATGCAGGATGTTCCCGGGGATTACGTGGTGAGTCGACGGATTCGTCAGGTGAATACAGCACTCCGGAATGCAGGAGACGGGACCGGGATAGCGACCTGCAGCATGGGCGTTTCCATGCACCCCAAAGACGGGATGACATTCGCGCAGTTGTACCGAAGAGCGGACCTGGCCCTGTATCGGGCGAAAAAATTCGGAAAGGGGGACTTCTTCTTTTTCTCCGACCACGATGAACGGCAGGAGGACTTGTCCGTCGATTCCCCCGGGAATGCAGAGAACCGGCAGGTAACCTTTGACCGATGCTACCTGTTTCGCAACGAAGACGAATGGCGGTATCGCGGGATTTTGGAGAGCACGCGCACCATCGTGATCGAGTTTGATGTCGACCGATATGAGTATGTGTATGATATCAATGTATCCCGGTATCTGGCAGGAACCTACGACAGCCGTCCCCTGGGACAAATTTTTTCGCAAGACCGGGTGGCCGACGCGACGACGCGGAAACGGATCCAGGCGATGATCGAGCATGTGGCTGCGGGAAGCGACCCTGCAATCACAACCAGAGAGGTGCTTCTCCGAACCAGAGACGGGGATAAGCGATGGTTTCGGATGCGCGTCGTCAAGATGGACGACATCTATATGAAAACCCGAAAAGTACTGATCGTTCTGAACGACGCCCACGAAGAAATACTGACCCTGGAACAGCTTCGGAGACTGGCCGATTACGACGACCTGACCGACCTTCACAACAAATCTGCTTTTCTTCGTTTGGCCGGAGAAAGAATCCATCGGGCAGAGCCGGGAACCTATGCTGTCGTTGCACTGGATGTAGACCGCTTTCGGAATGTGAACGAACTCTTCGGATTTGAAGGCGGCAACCGATTGCTCCGACACATTGCCCAAGTGCTGCAGGAACTGGCCGGCAGCGACTGTATTCCGGCCCGGTTAAGCGGCGATCGGTTTGTGCTTCTGACGCTCAACGACCGGGAGTCGATCAGAAAACATCTGATTCCGGAGTGCCTCCGCAGGATCGACGAGTACAGACCGAAAATGGACGTGGTGATCAATTTCGGCATTTATGAGGCCGTGGACAGAGAAATGGATGTGATCACCATGATCGACCATGCCCAGGCAGCCGAAGACAAGGTGAAAGGCGGCTACACGAGTCGCTATGCTTTTTACGACGGTCATTTGCGGCGAAAGGAACAGAAGGAGCGGGAGATCGTGAGCCGAATGCGGCAGGCGCTGGAGGACGAAGAATTTGCGGTTTATCTGCAGCCCCAGTACGAGCATCCTTCCGGTCGCCTGAGAGGGGCGGAAGCGCTGGTTCGTTGGAATCATCCGGCAAGGGGTCTGATCATGCCCCGGGAATTCGTTCCGCTGTTCGAAGAGAACGGGTTTATTGCGGAGCTGGACCGTTACGTCTGGGCAAAGGCCTGCAAATTGCTGCACAGGTGGAAAGACATGGGGCTTGCAACGGTGCCCGTTTCGGTTAATTTTTCCAGAGTCGATCTCTTCGATCCCCAGCTCAGAGAAACGCTGCTGCGGATCATGAGAAAAGAAAAAGTCCGGCCGGACATGCTGGGCATCGAAGTGACGGAAAGTGCTTTTATCGAAGATTCCGCCCACATAAGCGAGATCCTTCAAAAAATGCGCCGTGCGGGGTTCACGCTCTTTATGGACGATTTCGGCACGGGGTATTCTTCGCTGAACATCCTGAAGGATATCCCGGTGGATGTGTTGAAGCTGGACATGCGGTTTTTGTCTCTCCCGCGTAAAAATAACGATAAGGCGCGCAGCATCCTGCGCTCGGTGATCCGAATGAGCGGCGATCTGTCGGTGTCCGTCATCGCGGAAGGCGTGGAAACGAAAGAACAGGCCGATGAGCTGGCAGAGATGGGCTGCCATGTCGTCCAGGGATATTGGTATTCGCCTCCGATCCCGGCAGATGAATATGAAGTGCTGCTGATCGAAATGAATCGGAAAGGAAACCTGTAAAGCGTGGATACGTTTCGCATCAAAGGCTTTCAATCGCTGACCCTGCTGGATTATCCGGGGCAGTTGGCCGCAACGGTGTTTACGGAGGGGTGCAATTTTCGGTGCCCTTTCTGTCATAATGCGTCTCTGGTGACCGGTGACGGCTTCGGTGCGTACTATGAGCCGGAGCAGGTGTTGGCACATCTGAAAAAGAGAGAGGGAAAACTGACCGGTCTTTGTGTGAGCGGAGGCGAACCTCTGCTGCAGCCGGGACTTCAAGCGTTTTTGAGTCAGGTCAAGGCGCTGGGGTATCTGGTGAAGCTGGATACGAACGGCTCTTTCCCCGACGGGCTGGAACTGCTGCTCCGGAAAGGCTTGGTGGACAGCGTTGCGATGGATGTGAAGAATGCGCCCTCCCGCTATGCCGAAACGGCCGGTCTTCCTCCGGAAGCGGAGGAAGACATCCTGCGCCGGGTAACGGCCAGTATTCGTGTACTCCGGGACTCCGGCGCGGATGTGGAATTCCGTACTACGCTGGTCCGGGAATTCCACCGGCCGGAAGATATCCTGGCCCTGAGCCGCTGGCTGACCGGATCGGAACCCTACTTTTTGCAGACTTTCGTGGATTCCGGAGATGTGATCGCAGAAGGACTCACAGCGTATTCGGCAGAGGAAATGGAAAAATTCTGTCGGTCGATGCTGCCTTTCCTGCCCAAAGCTGCGCTGCGGGGGGTGTAAAAAGCAAGCATCTGCGGCAGATCCTGTCATATACCTCAGTTAGTGGTGTGTTAAAAAATAAACCACTAGATATTGGGACAGGCGGTTGACACCTATCCTCCGATTGACTACAATAAAAGTACGCACCTCGCGTATTTTTTCATGAGGTGCGAATGAATTCCCCAAGGAGCAAAAAATGTATCAGGTAGTAAAAAGAGACGGCAAAATTGTGGATTTCCAGCTCGAAAAGATCGCTTCGGCCATCCTGATGGCCTTCGAGGCCCAGGAGAAGCAATTTCATCCGTCCGTGATCGACTTCCTGGCACTCAAGGTGACAGCGGACTTCGAAGCGAAGATCCGGGATTCCCTCATTGCGGTCGAAGACATCCAGGACAGCGTGGAAGCAGTACTGGTCCAGGCGGGGTATGCGGATGTGGCCAAAGCGTATATTCTGTATCGCCGACAACGGGAAAAACTCAGAAACCTGCAATCCACGATCCTGGATTACAAGGAGATCGTGGACAGCTATGTGAAAGTCACGGACTGGCGGGTGAAGGAGAATTCCACGGTCACCTACTCCGTCGGCGGACTTATCCTGTCCAATTCCGGCGCTGTGACGGCCAACTACTGGTTGTCGGAGATCTACGACGATGAGATCGCCAACGCCCATAAAAATGCGGATATGCACATCCACGACCTGTCCATGCTCACCGGCTACTGCGCCGGCTGGTCGCTGAAACAGCTCATCCAGGATGGACTGGGCGGCGTTCAGGGCAAGATCAGTTCCGCTCCCGCAAGCCACTTGGCCACCCTGTGCAATCAGATGGTCAATTTCCTGGGAATCATGCAGAACGAATGGGCCGGCGCCCAGGCATTCTCTTCCTTCGACACCTATCTTGCGCCTTTCGTCAAGACAGATGCCCTGGACTACGAACAGGTGAAGAAGTGCATCGAATCCTTCATCTACGGCGTCAACACCCCCAGCCGCTGGGGCACCCAGGCGCCCTTTTCCAACATCACGCTGGATTGGACCGTTCCCCGGGATCTGATGGATGAACCCGCCATTGTCGGCGGCCGGGAACGAGACTTCACCTATGGCGACTGCAAGGCCGAAATGGACCTGATCAACAAAGCTTTTATCGAGATCATGATCGAGGGCGATGTCCACGGCAGAGGCTTCCAATATCCCATTCCCACCTATTCGATCACCAAAGATTTCGACTGGTCGGAGACGGAAAACAATCGGTTGCTCTTCGAGATGACGGCCAAGTACGGAACGCCCTATTTTTCCAATTATATCAACAGCGATATGGAACCCTCGGACGTACGCAGCATGTGCTGCCGCCTGCGGCTGGATCTGCGGGAACTGCGGAAGAAGTCCGGCGGATTCTTCGGCAGCGGCGAGAGTACGGGCAGCGTGGGCGTCGTGACGATCAACATGCCCAGGATCGCCTATCTGGCAAGAAATGAGGAAGATTTTTACCGCCGTCTGGACAAGATGATGGATCTGGCCGCCCGTTCGCTGAGCATCAAGCGCAAGATTATCACCAAGCTGCTGGACGAGGGTCTTTATCCCTATACAAAGCGTTACCTGGGCACCTTTGCCAACCACTTTTCCACCATCGGACTGATCGGCATGAACGAAGCGGGCCTGAACGCGAAGTGGCTCCGAGCCGACATGACCTGCCCCGAGACCCAGGCTTTCACCGCAGACGTCCTGAACCATATGCGGGATCGGTTGTCGGATTACCAGGAGCAGTACGGAGATCTGTACAATCTGGAAGCCACCCCGGCGGAATCCACCACGTATCGCCTGGCCAAGCACGATGTAAAGCGCTACCCCGACATCATCACCGCCTCCGACAAGGGTGCGCCCTATTATACGAACAGCTCTCACCTGCCCGTGGGCTTTACCGAGGATATCTTCTCGGCATTGGATATCCAGGATCATCTTCAGACGCTGTATACGTCCGGGACCGTGTTCCACGCATTCCTGGGCGAAAAGCTCCCTGACTGGAAAGCGGCCGCCACGCTGGTCCGCACGATAGCCGAAAGCTACAAACTTCCGTATTATACGATTTCCCCGACGTATTCGATCTGCAAGAAACACGGATATCTGAACGGGGAGCAGCGCACCTGTCCCGAATGCGGCGGCCCCACGGAAGTGTACAGCCGCATTACCGGATACTACCGTCCCGTGCAAAACTGGAACGACGGAAAAGCCCAGGAGTACCTGGATCGGAAAGTCTACGATCCTTGCTCTGCGGTGGCGGGCCCCGAAAAAAGAGACAGGGGATCGCTGCCGGAAACACCGAAAAACAAGACCTTGCTCTTTACCACGAAAACCTGTCCCAACTGCAGCACCGCCAAGGCGCTGCTGCAGCGGGCCGGACTGCCTTTCGAGGTCATCCTGGCCGAAGAAAACCGGGAATTGGCCAAAGCCTACGGCATCTTCAAGGCGCCTACGGCTGTGGTGATCGAGGGTCAAAACAGGCACAAGTACATCGGTGTTTCGGAGATACAGAACTATACGCAAAACGTTTACGCATAACCAAGAGGCGGGCGGCGGCAGCCGCCCGCCTGTTCTTGCAGGAGGGAACCATGGAAAAGTCCAACGTATATTTTACCGATCTTCACACGGAGCTGGATGACGGTCTTCTGGTCAAATTCAAGCGCCTGATCCGGACAGCGGGGATCGAAAACATCGATTTTCATAATCAGTTCACCGCCGTTAAGATCCACTTCGGCGAGCCGGGCAACCTGGCGTTTCTGCGGCCCAACTGGTCCAGAGTCGTCTGCGATCTGGTCCGGGAAAAGGGCGGAAAACCTTTCCTGACAGACTGCAATACGCTCTATGTGGGGGGGCGCAAAAACGCGCTGGATCATCTGGATTCGGCCTATGCCAACGGCTATACACCGTTCTCTACCGGTTGTCAGCTGATCATCGCAGACGGACTCAAAGGCCTGTCCGAAACCCTGGTTCCGGTGGCGGGCGGAGAATACGTAAAAGAAGCCAAGATCGGCAGCGCCATCATGGATGCGGATGTGATCATCTCTCTGACGCATTTCAAAGGCCATGAAGCGACCGGATTCGGCGGCGCCATCAAAAACCTGGGAATGGGCTGCGGATCCCATTCGGGGAAAATGGAGATGCACAGCCAGGGGACGCCCAGAGTCAAGGAGGAGAAGTGCATCGGCTGCGGCCTTTGTGCCCGGAACTGCGCCCACGATGGCGTGCGGGTGATCGACGGGATCGCCGTGATCCAGGAGGACAATTGTGTGGGCTGCGGACGCTGCATCGGCGTATGTCCCACCGGCGCCATGGCCTCCAAGTGGAACGAATCCAACGATATCCTGAACCGGAAAATGGCCGAGTATGCCTGGGCCGTTCTGAAGGATCGACCGGCTTTCCATATCAGCCTGGTGATCGATGTGTCCCCCAACTGCGATTGCGGCGCGGAAAACGATATCCCCATCGTACCCAACGTGGGCATGTTCGCTTCTTTTGATCCCATCGCTTTGGACCAGGCCTGTGCCGATGCGGTGAACGCCCAGAAAGCCCTGCCCGGAAGCCAGCTTCATCACGCAGCGCACCGTCACAAGGATCACTTCACGGCTGTCCATCCGGATACGAACTGGGAATCCTGTCTGGAACACGGGGAAAAGCTGGGCATGGGACAGCGGGCTTATGCATTGATCACCGTAAAATAAACAGCGGAATACGAGGAAAAGAAAAGAAGCCGGAACGGACCCGTTCCGGCTTCTTCGTGCCTGTCAGTATCGGAGGACCTGTTCGTCGATCTCGGCCAATCCGTTTCCCTTGATATAATACAAGCCGTCATCGGAATTTCGGACCACTTCCAGCTTGATCGTCACCGGTTCGCGGTAGCCCGGCGTTTCCATTTTCTCTCGGATCCGTTCGATCAACCCTTCGACGTATTGCTGTTCGTATTCGTCGGATGTGATCCCATAGGAAGACGCAGACTTCATCTCAAACGCAAAGCTCTCCAGATCTTCTTTCACGACCCGGTCGATGACATCCAGCGGCTCTACGATCACATCTACGATATAATCATCTTCCAGGGGAACGGAAGGCAGCACTTCGTAGCGGGACAATCGATAAAGATCCCGGTACAGCGCTGTCAAATCTGTTTTGGCCGACTCCGACAATTCGTCGATACCGAAGTAATAAGCAAAATAGTTGACTTCCGTGTCCAGTCCGGCAAGGTATTCCGCCTCCAGTTCGGCGGGATCTTCGGTATCGGTGACGGTCAGAAACTCTTCTGTATATTCACCCTGATACAGAGTATCCAATATGCCCTGCACGTATATTTGGGCAAAGTCCGGCGGCGCTTCCTGTTCACCGCAGCCGCCCAGAGCAGGGATCGCAAGAAGCAGTATGACGAAAAGGAAGGATAGCGTTTTTTTCATGGGCGTTCCTTTCTGTCCGGCTCTTCCAGGATCCGCAGGATGTCCCCGAAAACGCCGTAGCCGGTCTGCAGCGGCGTACCGTCGTGTTCGATCATCGTCAGTTTGCCCATGTAGTCGGTCACGATCGAATAGACCGACGAAGCGCCGTCCACAGTGGCGTAGACGTGATCGGTGGGGATCTCGGTGGGCAGGACCGAGGCCGTTACCTGCCCGTTTTCCTTTTTTGCTTTGCAGAGCAGCTTGATGGTATTTCCGCGGCTTTTGGCGGCCAGGATCTCCTCCCGGCCGATGCCGGCGATACCGTTCCGATCCACCTGATCCGGAGTCAGCTCCGCATCCATCAGCACGTTGGCCATGGCGATGATCTTGGCCGTGGGATCGTGCCCGTCCACGTCCATGGAGGGATCCGCCTCCACGATGCCCAGCTTGCGGCCTTCGGCAAGAGCCTCCTCGTAGGACAGCCCTTCTTCCAGTTTCATCAGGATGACGTTCGTGGTGGAATTGAGGATGCCGCTCACTTCGGTGATCTCGCAGAGCCGCAGGGTGTTGTCTGCCAGGTTGAACAGAGGCGTGCCGTCCATGACCGTGGATTCAAAATAGAAGCGTACCCCCTTGCTTCTCGCCAGGTCCCGCAGTTCCCGGTAGTGCCAGGCGATGGGACCTTTGTTTGCCGTCACGGCATGCTTGCCACGTTCCAGCGCAAAGCGGATATGATCCGCAGCCGGCAGGCCGGTCTTGATGTTCAACGGGGTCATCTCCAGGATCGCGTCGAAGTCGCCCTCCCGGGCGATCGTCACGGAATCCCAATGCGACAGGGCGGGATGATCCGCAGAAAATCGGCCGCCTTCTTTGATTTCTTTCAGTGCCCGATCCAGATCGATTCCGGCCGGGTCGTACAGCGTCCCCCGGCTGTTTGTGGCGATGGCTGTAACGGAAATGCCCCGGCCGTACCGTTTCCGTACGTCCGCGTCCTTTTTGGTCAGGATAACGGCCAGTTCCCGGCCTACGTTGCCGAAGCCCAGCATGGCTACTTTAAAATCATTCATACGATCTCCTTTTCGATTCCTTGTATGCTTTCACTTCACATCCCTCAGTGCCCGCAGGATCCAGGTGGCCAGCACACCGTTGAGCAGGCCGGCGGCCATACCTGCCAGGAGCAGCAGGGGAAAATAATAGAGGATCAGAGAACTCTCCACGATCAAGGCGGCTACGGCCAGTTGGGCCAGGTTGTGAAAGACGCCGCCGGCCATGGAGACACCGGCTGTGCTGAACAGATTCGTTTTTCGCAGAGCGGTCATCACAGCGAAGCTGACCAGGCCGCCGGACAGGGCATACAGGCCGGAGAACACGCTGCCGAAGAGAGCGGCGGCCAGAAGGATCCGGGTCAGATTGACCATCAGCGCGGTGCGGGATCCCAGTTTGTACAGGGCGACCACCACGACGATATTGGCCAGCCCCGGCTTGATGCCGGGAATCCCCAAAGAGAGCGGGAAGAGGAATTCCAGGTAAGAAAAAATCAGGGCCAATGAAGCCAGGATCGCCGCTACGGGGATTTTTTTTGACACCGGAGTGTGTTTGACGGATACGTCGTTCATGTTCAATACGAAACACTGTCCGGACCGCCGGGTCCGCGGATGGTAAGCACTACTTTGTTGGGCAGGCAGACGATCACCTGGTTCGTGCGGCTGATGCCGCCGAAGGCCATGCAGTCGCCGTTGGGGCAGTCTGCTTCGGTCATGCGCACTTGACCGTCCCGGATTTCCATAGTATTATGACCGTTGGCAGATTCGATTTGCACGACCCTGTTTTCGGACAGATCATACATTCCCCGAAATTCGCCGTCCACTGTGACGGCAACGTTGCTTCCGGGCACGGAAAACCCCTGCAGCAGAGCCAGAAGACCGAAGCCCAGCGCCAGCAGAAGGATCGCCAGAAGGATGTCTGCTTTTTTGAACATGGGAGACGAGATGACCTTTCGATTATCAGGCCTGCGGGGCGCGAAACGAATACGGACGGCGCTTCTTGCGGCCGGGCTTATTATAACACAGAGCGGGTGCGTGAACAACGGACCATCCACGGAAGTGAGCCGGGGAGAAGATTATTTGCTCAACACGTATTGCACCTTGACGATTTACGAACCGGACAGGGAAGACGTGATACGGGAAGCTTTTCAATTTGCCAGAACTTTGGAGAATCTCCTTTCTCGAACCGTAGCGGACAGCGAAATCGCCGCTGTGAATCGAAGTTCCGCCGGCGAGGCTGTTTCCGTGTCCCGGGAGACGGCCCACGTGGTTGAGCGAGGATTGTATTACAGCGCGCTGTCCGGAGGCCTCTTCGACATTACGCTGGGGGCGCTCACGGAACTGTGGGACTTTTCCTCGCGCTCTCCCCGCGTACCGGCCCGGGAGGAAATCGACCGGGCTGTTTCCACCGCCGGCTACCACACCATCGGAATGGTTTCTAACGCCGACGGCGGCGGAGCGGTGATCACAAAGGAGATTTCGGACACACATTTGGATTTGGGCGGCATTGCCAAAGGGTATATTGCCGATCGGGTCAAGGAATTCCTGGAGCTCCGGGGAATATCGGCTGCTTTGATCAATTTCGGCGGCAACGTGGTGATCCTGGGCGACAAAGCGGACGGGACCCCCTGGCTGATCGGCGTGGAAAAGCCTTTTTCCGCCGAGGAAGAAGGAGACCCGGTGCGGGAACTGTGCGGGGAGATTGCCGTGACCCGCGGATCCGTGGTCACTTCGGGGATCTACGAGCGGAAATTTACGGAAAACGGACAGACTTATCACCACATCCTGGATCCTGAAACCGGTTATCCGAGGGAGACAGATCTGATCTCTGTTACGGTGACAGGGCCGGCTTCCACGGATTGTGACGCGCTTTCCACGATCTGTCTGATGCTGGGACTGGAAAAAGGGCGCGTGCTCATCGAGGAGCTGGAGCCTTACGAAGCGGTTTTCATCCCAAAAGACGGCGGCATTGTCGTCACAGACGGCGCAGTGTTTACAGCTTACGGAGAGTCGGAAGGAGCGCAGTGATATGAGTGGATCTGCAGCGAACGTGGAAACCAGGCCCTATGTTTCCTGGTCCTTGATGAACGATTTCCTGACAGATGCCTTCGCCGGTGTCGGCGTGCCCCGGGTCGATGCGGCCATCTGTGCCGATGTACTGCTGGAAAGCGACCGGCGGGGCATCGAGAGCCACGGTTGCAATCGATTCAAGCCCATCTATATCGACCGAATCAAAGCCGGGATCCAAAAACCGGTAACAGACATCCTGACCTTGCGGGAAACGGCGGCTACGGCGGTTTTAGACGCTCAGGACGGCATGGGAATGGTAGCCTCGTACCGGGCGATGAAACGGGCAATCGAAAAAGCCCGTCAATGCGGCGTGTCGTTTGTGGCGGTGCGCAATTCCACCCATTACGGCATTGCGGGATATTGGTCGTCCATGGCGACGGACGCCGGCATGATCGGCATCAACGGCACCAATGCCCGGCCTTCCATGGCGCCCACGTTCGGCGTGGAGAACATGCTGGGCACCAACCCGCTGACCATCGGGTTCCCGACAGACGAAGCGTTTCCGTTCCTGCTGGACTGCGCCACATCGATCATTCAGCGGGGCAAAATCGAATACTTTGCCCGAACCGGACAGTCCACGCCCGAGGGCACGGTGATCGGCAGGGATGGCGAGCCGAAGACGGACAGCCCCCAGATCCTGAAAGATCTTTCGAAAGGGCAGGCCGCCCTGGCGCCTTTGGGCGGCCTCGGCGAAGACTTGGGCGGATACAAGGGCTACGGGTATGCCGCGGCGGTGGAGATTCTGTCCGCCGCACTCCAGGCCGGGTCCTTCCTCCACGGACTCAGCGGGCTCGACACCGATGGAAATCGTCAACCGTATCATCTCGGCCACTTTTTTATCGTAGTCGATCCCGAGGCTTTTATGGGGTTGGCGTCGTTCAAAAAGACAGCCGGCGACATTCTGCGGGCGCTTCGGGCATCGCAAAAAGCGCCGGGACAGGAACGGATCTACACGGCGGGGGAGAAAGAGTATCTGACATGGCTGGAGAGAAAAGAGTTGGGCGTGCCCATCGGAGAATCCGTACAGAAAGAAATTTTGAAAGTGCGGGACGAACTGCGTCTTCCGTATCGATTCCCCTTTGAATAGCCTACGGAACAATGCCGCGGCCCGGATCAGAAAAAGAGATCCAGGGCCAGCTTCCCGAGGAGCAGCATCACCGCAACGGTCATCATGATGCGGATGAAGCCGGCTCCTTTTTGAATGGCCATGCCTGAACCTGCCAGGTTGCCTGCGATGCTGCAGGCTGCTGTAAGGAGTGCGATCCGGTAAATCACCAGCCCCGCAATGACAAAAGAGATCGCAGAAGCGCCGTTGGACGCGATATTCATGATCTTGGCGTTGCCGGAGGCGGTCCGCAGGTCGAATTTCATGACACCCGAGAAGATTGCGATGGCAAAGGTGCCGGTGCCGGGACCGATCATGCCGTCGTAGAAGCCCAGAACCAATCCCATGACCAGGGCAAGCAATGTCACTTTTTTTACGGAAAGCGTTTCGAATCCGCTCTGTGCGCCGAAATCCCGTTTCAGCAGCAGAAATACGGCGGCGAAGGGCAAAACGAAGACCAGGATCTTCTGAAACACCGTGGGATCCAGCATCAGGACGATCCGGGAAGCCGACACGGCGCCCAGGACAGCCGTGGAGGCGGAAATCAAAGCGACTCTCAAATGGACGGCGCCGTTTCTCAGGTAGCGCACGGCGGCAAACAGAGTCCCCCAGGCCGAAGAGAACTTGTTGCATGCGAAGGCCGTCTGAGGCGGCAGGCCGGTAAACAAGTATGCAGGCAGGCTGATGCACCCGCCCCCGCCGGCCACGGAGTCCACAAAACCTGCCAGAAAACTCATCAGGCAGACGAACAGGATCATGGGGAGCGGAAGGATATCGAACATAAGGTTTCCCTTCTTTCGTTCACAACTCGTTCCATTGTACTGCCGCTTTTCAAAAAAAACAACCGGCTTTCCCTTCGGAAAGCCGGTATTTCGCCATGGGCGCAAAGGCCTATTGTGCCGCTGCTTCCGCTTTTGCGGCAACGGCTGCCGCAGGCTTAGCCGCCTTCGGCTTGGGGATCATGTGGATGATGTCCCTGGGACAGGCTTTGGCGCACAGTCCGCAGTTGACACATTTCACCGGATCGATCTTCGCGATGTTGTCCACCACGTGGACTGCGTCGAATTTGCAGGCTTTTTCACAGAGTTTGCAGGCAATGCATCCCACTTCGCAGATATCCTTGGTATGTTTTCCGGTATCCTTGGAACTGCAGGATACAAATACGCGGCTTTTGGCGGGGATCATGTGGATGATTCCCTGGGGGCATTCCTTGGCGCACAGGGTGCAGCCCACGCAGTTGTCCCGATCCACCAGGGCAACGCCGTTGCAGATGTGGATGGCGTCGTACTGACATACTTCCACACAGTCTCCGTAGCCGATACAGCCGTATTTGCAGGAGTTGGGACCTCCAAAAAACTGTTTGACGGAAGCGCAGGTCTTATATCCCTGATATTCCATATCTCTTTTGGTGAGCTCCGTCAGACCGGAACACATGACCGATGCCACCATGGGATCCGATGCTCCGGCATCCACGCCCAGCAAGGTGCCGATGGCCGACGCCACCGATGCGCCTCCGGGGGTGCACAAATTCGGTGCGACGCCCTGCGGGTCGGCAGCCAGAGCCGCCGCATAGTCGTCGCAGCCCGCGTAACCGCAGGCTCCGCAGTTGGCGCCGGGCAGCGCCTCTCTGATGTGTGCCGCCGTCTCGTCCACCGGCACCGCCATAAATTTGGCGGCCAGCGTCAGGATGACGGCCGCAATGAATCCTACGCCCACGACCAGAACGACAGGAGTAACAAATGCAGACATACGAGTACCTCCTTACATTCCGAATATGCCGTCGATCATACCCGAGAAGCCCATGAAGGAAAGACTCAGGATCGAAGCGGCGATCAAAGTGGATGCGATTCCCCGAAAGGATTCCGGATAATCGTTGGCCTCGATCCGTCCGCGGACGCCCGCAAAGAGGAACATGGCCAGCATAAATCCGATGCCTGCGCCAAAGGAATTCAGAAGCGATTGCGCGAATCCGTATCCTTCGTCGATGTTCAGGACCGTAACGCCCAGAACTGCGCAGTTTGTGGTGATCAGCGGCAGATAGACGCCCAGACCTTTGTGCAGCGCAGGGACATATTTTTTTAAGACGATCTCCACCAGCTGAACCAGTGCGGCAATGACCAGGATGAACACGATGGTCTGCATGTATCCGATGCCGTTGGGCTCCAGCAGGAGTGTTTGTATGGGCCAGGTGGCTGCCGTGGCCATGACCATGACGAATACCACGGCCATGGACATGCCCATGGCGGAGTCCAGTTTCTTGGACACCCCCAGGAACGGGCAGATGCCCAGAAATCTTACGAGGACAAAGTTATTGGCAAGGACTGCGCCCATGATGATGATGACTGCTTCTCTCATGACTGACAGCCTCCTTCCTTCGCCTGCTGGCAGGCGGCGGCCGACGGGCACCCCGCGCAGCCGTTTTTGGCTTTTTCGCGTGCTTTTCCTTTTGTGATCTTATTGACCAGAGCGATGAGGCAGCCGAAGGTGAAGAATCCGCCGGGGGCCAGTACGAAGATGGACATGGGATCGATCAGGTCTGCCGTGAGGGCGATGCCGAAGATGCTTCCGCTGCCCAGCAGTTCCCGGATGGAGGCCATGGCTGTCAGGGCCAGGGTGAACCCGATGCCCATACCCACGCCGTCCAGCGCCGAGTCTACCACGCTATTTTTGTTGGCGAACATTTCCGCACGTCCCAGAATGATGCAGTTGACTACGATCAGCGGGATAAAGATGCCCAGGGCCTTGTCCAGATCGGGGAAATAGGCTTTGAGCAGAAGCTGGACGATGGTCACGAACGTAGCGATCACCACGATGTAGCACGGGATGCGTACTTTGTCGGGAATGAGCCGTTTCAGCGAAGAAATAAAGATGTTGGAGCAGACCAGTACGATGGTGGCCGATAAACCCATGCCCAGGCCGTTGATCGCCTGGGTGGACACCGCCAGGGCGGGACAGGTCCCCAGGATGAGAACCAGCACCGGATTCTCTTTGATCAAGCCGTTGGTCAAAATGCTCAGCTTGTTGTCTTTCATTAGAATCCACCTCCTAACGTGGCAAATTGCATCAGGGCGGCGGACACGGAGCTGAATACCGCTCTGGATGTGTAGGTGGCTCCGGTCACGGCGCTCACATAGGCCGCCTCTGCGCTGCTTGCGTCGGAGGAGATCATGGCTGCGCCCTTATATTGATCCAGATAATCCGGCAGCGTTGCCTTCGACCCCAGTCCCGGCGTTTCGGCGCTGGCGTCGGTTACTTTGACGCTGACGATGTTTCCGTTGGCATCCAGTCCCGTCATGACGACGACCGGGCCGCCGAAGCCTTTGAATTCCGATGTGATCACGTATCCCACACCGTTGACGGACTCGAACACTTCCGTCACGCCGTCGAGCAACTCGACTTCTTCCATCTCCACAAAGCCCGAGGCTTCGGGAAGGACTTCGCCTCTTGCGGTGTTGGCGTTTTCAATGGTGATCTTTTCGATCAGAGGTGCCGTGATTTGATACGTCGCCGCCAACAGCAGGGAGGCGATCAAGCAGATACAGACCAGAACCACCGTTGGGGCAAACAGTTCTTTGAATTGATTGTTCATGATTTGTCACCGCCCTTCGGAACGCCGTTGAGCTTCACCTTGGTCCACTTGTCGATGTGGGGAACCAGGATGTTCATCAGCAGCAGTGCGAACGATACGCCTTCCGGGTAGGAGGCGAATATGCGGATGATCATGGTCAGGAAGCCGCAGCCGATCCCGAAGATGATCTTGCCTTTCGTGGTGAGGGGCGAAGTGACGTAGTCGGTGGCCATGAAAATGGCGCCCAGCATCACGCCGCCGGCGCAGATGTGGAAAATAGGATCAAATCCCATCATCAGGGCCATCACCGCAACGGTGCCGATAAACGCTGCGGGAATCGTCGGCTCGATGATCTTCTTGAAGACCAGGTAGAGTCCGCCCAGCAGCAGCGCCGCTGCGCTGATCTCTCCCATGGAGCCGTTGATGGTCCCGAGGAACATTTCCATGTTCGAGGGAACATCCTTGGCGTTGGAGAACAGTGCCAAAGGCGTGGCGCCCGTGATGGCGTCCACTCCGGTGTTTACGACGCCGGTATTTTGCAGAACAGAGCTCATTCTCTCCGTGAGAGGCCAGGTGGTCATGGGGGTGGCAAAGGAGGTGAACAGCACGATTCTCCCCACGATGGCCGGATTGACAAAGTTTTGCCCGAGCCCGCCGAAGAGCTGTTTGACCACCACGATGGCCACGAAGGAGCCGATGACGGCCATCCACAGGGGAAGACCGGCAGGCAGGTTGTAGCTGAGGATGACGCCGGTGACCACGGCGCTGAAATCGCCGATGGTCTGCGGTCTGTTGAGGATCTTTCTCGAAAGTCCTTCGAAGATGACGCAGGAGGCGACGCACGTGACCGTGAGCAGCAGCGCCTGCATCCCGAAGACGTAGATCGCTACCGCCAGAGCGGGCATCAGGGCGATCACCACGTTCTTCATGATGTTGGATGTATCCACCGGGTTGACGATATGGGGCGCGGAGGAAACGATCAGGTGATTGTCTTTGAGATTCATCAGTTCTTGCCTCCTTCCGCTTGTGCTTTGGCTTTGGCAGCCTGAGCTTTCAGGTCGTCTGTGACCATGCCTTTTGCCAGTTTGATCTTGTAGCTGAGTTGGATCCTGGCAGGGCAGGAATAAGAGCAGCAGCCGCATTCCATGCAACTGAGCGCATCGTATTCCTTGAGCGTTTCCAGATCTTTCCGATCCCAGGCTTTGGCCAGGACCGTAGGCATCAGATTCATGGGACAGCCCCGAACGCAGCGGCCGCAGTTGATGCAGGCTGTCTCGGGATTCATGGTTCCGAAGGCTTCGTCAAAGACCAGAATGGCATTGTTGCCTTTCAGGATCGCAAGGTCGGTGTCGGGCATGGCCCGCCCCATCATGGGTCCGCCGAAGAGGATCTTTTTCGGCGTGCCGGTGGTGCCGCCGCAAAAGTCGATGACTTCCCGGATCTTCGTACCGATGGGCACTTCCACGTTTTTGGGTTGTGCGATCAGATTGCCGTCCACGGTCAGACTCTTGGTGACCAGCGGCATACCCGTATCCAGGTATTGCTGCAGTTTCAGAATGGAATTGACGTTGGAGACGATGACCCCTACATCCGCAGGCAGTTTCCCTGCGATCAGATGTCTTCCTGTGGTCTCGAAAATAATGACGCGCTCAGCGCCTTGGGGGTAGACCAGTCGAAGTTCGAATACTTCGATTTCCGGAATGTCTTTGGTCAGATCTTTGAACAGAGCGATCGCATCGGGCTTGTTGCCTTCGATGGCGATGATGCCCTTTTGGATGGACAGGAACTTGAGCGTGTTGTAGGTTCCTTCGACGATCTCTTTGGCGTGGGCCAGCATCGTCATGTGATCGACGGTGATGTAGGGCTCGCATTCGGCTCCGTTGATGATCAGAGTGTCCACGTCTTCCGGATTTCGTGGGTTATACTTGATATGGGTAGGAAAAGCGGCTCCGCCCAATCCCACCAGCCCGGAAGCGCGCACCGCTTTGAGGAATTCCTGCTTGGTGGTGACAGTGGGCGGGACGACGGTCTCGGCAATTTCCTGTTTTCCGTCTGTTTGGATCACGATGTTGGTATCCACGCGTCCCATTTGCGTCATGAACTTTTCGATGGCCACCACATCTCCGGACACACTGGCGTGCACCGGAGCGCAAACCGGAGCTTCGTTGTCTCCGATCAGCTGGCCGACTTTCACGTGATCTCCCACGGAGACTGTCGGCTGGTTGGGAGCTCCTATGTGCTGAACCATCGGAATGTACACCTTATCCGGCACCGGCATCGGAACGATGGCCGAGCCTGCCGTATTTTTGTGATGGTCCACATGGATTCCCTTCAGATGTTTGACTGAAATCATATTATAACTCTCCTTAGCGTTCGGCTGCCCATGCAAAGAAAAGGGGCAAACCCTATCTTTAATAAAATATACCCTCGAGGTGGATTTGTAAAGACTTTGATCGGGGTTTTAATAATTCTTGCCTACATCGTACGGGAATGGTATTATTAACGATACGAATTGAACTTGCATCTTACAGTTGCACGGTATTGGACGGAGTTCCTTTGATGATGGGAAAAACGATAGAGAAAAAAATACAGGAGGGAATGTACCCCGTGAGACAAGTCACAGATCTTAAGGATATACTGAACTCTTCCGCGGAATTATACGGAGACAGAACGGCCTACTTGTATAAGAAAAAATTGGGCGGCGACTATTTGCCCATTTCTTTTCAACAGGTGCGCGAAGATGTGGAAGCTCTGGGAACAGCGCTGGCGGGTCAGGGTCTTTCCGGTCTGCGCATCGGCGTCATCGGTGAGAACCGCTATGAATGGGTCATCAGTTATCTGGCTGTGGCAAACGGCTTGGGTGTGGTGGTTCCCCTGGACAGGGAATTGCCGGCTCATGAAATTGCGGCCCTCATGGAGCGGGCGGAGCTGTCGGCATTGATCTATTCCAGCAAAGTGGAGCAGAAGATCACGGAAGCGCTTTCGCAAGTGGAACGGGAAGTGCTGTTGATCAGCATGGACAGCGACCGCCGACAGGGAGAAACGCTTTCCCTGTCGGAACTCATGCAGATAGGGCGGCAGCGGATCAAGGACGGAGATCGGCAGTACATCGACGCAGCAGTGGATCCGGAGCGGATGAGCATGCTGCTTTTCACCTCGGGCACCACGGGGCTGGCCAAGGGAGTCATGCTCTGTCATCGCAATATCGCTTCCAATATATACAACATGTCCAGGTATGTGGATCTGACGGTTCGGCAGGGACAGCAGATCGGCCTTTCCATGCTGCCGATGCACCACACCTACGAATTCACCTGCACCATCATGGCATCCTTTTATCAAGGTGCCACCATCGCCTTTTGCGAAGGCCTCAAGTACATCGTCAAAAATATGGAGGAGGCAAAGGTCACGTATATGATCGCAGTCCCCTTGGTATTCGAGAACATGCATCAGAAAATATGGAAGCAGGCGGAAAAGAGCGGTAAAGCCGATAAGATGCGAAAAGCCATCCGCATGATCCGGACCCTTTCCTATATCGACAAAAAAATCCAGAAGCGGACCATGCGCCTGTTCAAGGAAGTCCACGCGGCTCTGGGCGGTCACGTCCGGCTGATGGTGGCCGGCGCCGCACCGATCAATCCCAACGTGATCAACGACTTCAACGCCATGGGCATCACCATGCTCCAGGGCTACGGCATGACGGAGTGCTCACCGATCATCGCTCTGAATCCGGATCAATGCGCGAGAGCCTCAGCGGCAGGGTTGCCGTTGCCCGGCACGGAGATCCGGATCTTCGAACCCGACGAAAACGGGATCGGGGAAATCATCTGCAAGAGCGAATCGGTGATGCTGGGGTACTACAAAGATCCCGAAGAGACGGCGAATGTGATTCGGGACGGGTGGTTGTACACCGGGGATTACGGTTATTTCGACAAGGACGGATACGTGTACATTACCGGCCGAAAGAAAAATGTGATCGTCACGAAGAACGGGAAAAACATTTTCCCCGAAGAGGTGGAATACTACCTGAATCAGAGTCCCTTCATCGCAGAGGTGGTCGTGGGCGGTGAAAAGGAGGACGAAACCGGGGAGAGCGTCGTTTGGGCCAGTATTTATCCGGATCACGAAACGATCCTGGAACAGAAAGGCGTCCTCGGCGAAGAAGAATTGAAAGCGCTGCTCAAAGCGGAAATCGATCGGCTCAACGAACAGATGCCGTTTTATAAACGGGTCAAGCGATTCAGGATCCGGGAGACCGAATTCGATAAAACCACCACAAGAAAGATCAAGCGCTGGTCGTGAGAGGGAGTATCGATGAAGGATAAAACACGGTATCCGATCCTGGAGATCGATATTGAGAAATTCGAGCACAACGCACGGGAAGTCCTTTCTCGGTGTGCCCGACGGGGGATTTCCGTCGCCGGTGTCATCAAAGGATTTTCGGCCTATCCGGAGCTGTCGGCGGCCTTTGTTCGCTGTGGCACGGCCCAGCTGGCATCTTCCCGGCTGCGGCAGTTGAAAGAGGTCCGCGATGCCGGGATCCCGGGACCGTATCTGCTGCTTCGCATTCCCATGCTGTCCGAGCTGGATCGGCTGGTGGAGCTGGCCGATTACTCGCTGCAGAGCGATCCGGCCACGTTGCGGGCCCTGCAGGAAGAATGTCTCAGACAGAATAAGAAGCACAAGGTGATCCTGATGGCAGACCTGGGCGACCTGCGGGAAGGCTTTTGGGACAAGGATGAAATGGTGGACGTTTGCGCGGAAGTGGAACAAGAACTGTCCATGGTGGAATTGGCCGGTGTGGGAACCAATTTGGGTTGTTACGGGGCCATTCAACCCACGCCCGAAAAAATGCACGAACTTTTGGCTGTCGCCCGCCGGGTGGAAGCGCGGATCGGCAGAAAACTGGAGATCGTCTCCGGCGGCGCCACCAGTGCCTATACGTTGGTCCACTGGGGCACCATGCCCGAAGGGATCAACCACCTCCGCATCGGCGAGGGGATCAGCCTGGCTTATGATCTTCCCGTGGATTGGGAAATCAAGGACATGGATTACCTGTATCAGGACGTCTATACCCTCAAAGCCCAGGTGATCGAAGTGCGGGAAAAACCCAGTTATCCACAGGGAGTGTCCCGCATCGATGCCTTCGGCAACAAGCCTGTTTTCGAGGATCGCGGAATCCGCAAGCGGGCGCTGATCGCCATCGGCCGGGCGGACCTGGCTGAAATTCCCAAGCTTATGCCCCGGGCAAAAGGGATTCAGGTACTCGGCGGCTCTTCGGACCATACGATACTGGATATCGAAGAATATCCGGGAACGCTCTCGCCGGGAGACATTTTGGAATTTGATTTGAATTATACGACGCAAGTCTTTTTGACGGCTTCGCCGGACGTGACAAAAAGGTTGATCAGATGAAATCAAAAAAGTATGCGGCGGCCTTCCTGTCGGCGATGCTGGCGGTGAGCCTGTTTTTGACGGGATGCGACACATACGACAATTTTCTGGCGGAGTTTTTTGAAAAATCCGAACAGAAAGAAACGACCGTCAGGATCGGTGTGTTCGAACCGCTTACGGGCCCGGATGCCGATGAAGCGGAGGAAGAAGTCCGGGGCATCGAGCTGGCCCACGAACTCTTCCCCGAAGTCCTGGGCTTTCCCGTGGAGTTGGTCTATGCCGACAACCAGTCCGACGTCCAGGCGGCAGTCCAGGCTGCGCAAAGCCTGGCGGATCAGGATGTGTCCGTCGTCCTGGGCAGTTACAAGAGCGTTTTGACGCTGGCGGGGAGCGATATCTTTGCCCAGGCAAAAATACCCGCTATCGGGATCACCTGCGCCAACCCGATCATCACCCAAACCAGCGATTACTATTTCAGAGTATGCTATGTGGATGCATTTCAGGGAAACTCGGTGGCAAAATACGTTCTGGAACACCTGAATTTCACATCTGCGGTGGCGCTTCAGAAAAGGGACGACGACTTTGCCGGCGCCATGATCGAGCAGTTTACGGGTAAAATGACCAGGACGACCGGGGATCCGGACGCCGTGACGATTCTTGAATATCCCGAAAACACGGAGGACTTTACCCCTTATTTCGAAGCGATTCGGGCCACCAGCGCTTCGGCGATCTTTTTTCCATCGGAGGCAGAGCAGGCCAACGAAGTCCTGTATCAGGCCAGCCTGGGCGCCTACGATTTTCAGTGGATCGGCATCGAAGACTGGGCGCGCCTCCCGGAAGTGAATCTGGATCCGCTCCGGGACAGCCAAGTCTATTTGAACGGCGTCGCCTATATCACCGGATTTGACGATACGGCAGCGGGTCTGACGGAGATGACGGAGACGTTTCTCCGGGCATACCGTGAAAAATACGGGGAGGAAGAAAAGCCCACCCAGGCTACCGCACTGGGATTCGATGCATATCTGCTGGCCATCCGGGCGATCGAAGATGCGGGCACGTACACTCAGGGCACCATGATCGCCGGTAAGATCAGCAGTGTGTTCGAAATGCCCGGAGCAACGGGATCGATCACGCTCAACGCACAGGGAGATCCCATCAAGGAAGTGGTGATCGAACGATTTTTCAAAGACCAGCCGAGGCCGGTGTTCACATCGGTGCCTGTCTGGGGTCAATGAGGAGGAAATTATGGAAGAGAAAATCAAAGCAGCGTTGGAAAATATCCGGCCGTTCCTGCAGAGAGACGGCGGGGATGTAGAGTTTGTGGAGTATACGGACGACAATGTCGTTCTGGTCCGGCTGAAGGGCCATTGTGCGGGATGCCCCTATTCCCAGATGACCGTCAAGCAAGGGATCGAATCCCTCCTCCGGGAGCAGTATCCGGAAATCAAAGCAGTAGAATCCGTTTCCTGATCGGACAAGATGAGACGCGTAAAAGAAAAAAAGAATATCGGCAAAATCCTCGTGGCGACGCTCAGCCTGAGCGTCGCCGCATTTGCGTTCCTGCTGTTTTACCCGCTGCCCGAAGAGACGCCCGAACCGGAGCCCGAACCCCGGTCCGCCGCCCTGACCATCCGTTGCACGGGCGACATCATGGGCCATCTGTCCCAGCTGATCGCCAATTACGACACAGCTTCCGGGACTTACGATTTTTCAAGAGATTACGAATATGTTCGAGACTATATCGCCGAAGCGGATCTGGCTTTGTGCAACGTGGAAACCACATTTCGGGGCGACGGCGATTATAAGGGCTATCCCTATTTCAACTCTCCGGACCGGCTTGCCTTCGACATTGCGGAGACCGGTTTTGATGTGGCTTTGTTTTCCAACAACCACATTCTGGATACGAAGCTGGCCGGGCTGGAGCGCAGTCTTCAGGTGCTGGGCGATGCGGGGCTGGCCACGGCAGGCGCCTACAGCCCCGGCGCGGAACGCACATTGATCGTTCCTGTGGGCGAACTGAACGTCGGCATCGTGTCGTATACCTATGAAACAGCCCTGTACAACGGCCACCGCACGCTCAACGGCAGCATCATGCCGGAAGGCGCCGTGGAGCGGATCAACTCGTTCCGCTACTATGCGCTGGAAGAGGATCTTTTGCGTATTGCCGACGACATCGCATCGGTGCGGACGCGCGGTGCGGATATCGTCGTTGCTTATTTCCACTGGGGCAACGAATATCAACGCAGGGCAGGGCAGACCGAAAAGGATATGGCGCTTCGGATCGCCGAAGCCGGTGCGGACATCATTTTCGCGTCTCATCCTCACGTGGTCCAGGAAATCGATGAGATCCGACTGGAAGAGGAAATTCCGCCCCCGCCTCCCGCCGAAGATTTGCCCGAACCGGAACCAAGCTGGATCATTCAGCTCCGCCGGGCATTCGGCATCGGACTTCCCGAGCCCGAGGAAGAAGTCATGGTGGAAGAGGGACCGCGGATCCGCACCCGGGTCGTCCCCGTGTTCTACTCCATGGGAAACTTCATCTCCAACCAGAGGCAGGAGACCCTGGACAACCGCTACACGGAGCAGGGGATGATCGCCTCGGTGCGGCTTACCTACGATTTGGACAACGGATACATCGAAACAGTCGATACGGAATTCATCCCAACCTGGGTGGAAAAATACAGTTCAGCCGGACGAACCCGGTATGCGGTGATCCCCCTGGTGGGCGATTATCCCGAAAACCCGGAACTTTTGGCTTCCGGCCACGGCGCCCGGGCGGAGCAGGCGCTCACCGACATGATCGACCTGATAGGAGGAAAGTACTTGTACCGGTACGAGTACGGATCCGAATGAATGATGTGATACGTACAACGCCCAAAGAAGGCCTGGTACTGGACGTGGCAAAGAAGTTCATCCCCGTTCCCGCCGGGACTCCCGGCATCCGATTCCGCAGCATGAAGGGCGGACAGGCTCTCGACGAGATCCCGGCCGAAGCGAAGCTGCTGATTCTTGCGCCGGACTACACGGATGTCCAACGAAAGATCGCTGTGTTTCAAAGAGAGACCGGCTGGGATGTGGGTCATCGGGCCCGGGGGAAGAGTCTGGAGATCTTTGCCCGAAGCGGTATGCCGGGGAAAGAACGCAATGCTGTTTCGATCCTGATGGATCTGGCGGGTAGGCTGCCCTTTGCCGGAGACGATATTCGGGAATTTTTTGATTTTTACAACCGCCACATCGGGTTTTCCACAGACGGCGACGCGCTGGGCATCGGGACGTTTGCCCCGTCAAGGGAGGTGCCTTTTGTGCAGGCGGGGGCGATCGAGATGTCACCGGAGGCCGCAGGGCTCACGCTGTACATCGCAGGACCCTTGCCCTGCCGGGAAGAGGAGATCTTCGAGGCGATGATGCCGGTTTTGAATCGATACGACATGGGGCTGGTGAAACGACCCCGGCAGGACGAGGAAGGATCCGGAGCAGCGCGAAGGGCATGATAGAAGAATCGACCGAATGCGGGGAGCCTGCGCAAAAGGCTCCCCGCATTCGGGTCAAAAATGAAACGCACGGAAGGGTTTACACGAAATCGCCGGACGCAACGGCGTCGAAAGGCGAAGGAAAAAGCGTAGAACCATTGAAATGTGAGCCATTTGCGGATAAGCTCAAATGTGAAAAAAAAACACAAAAATTTTCAAAAAGTTCTTGCATTCCAAAAACCTCTGTAGTATTCTAATAAAGCTTGCTTACGGCACGGAAATGCGTGAAACGCGTGGAAATGCCCGGCGAAGAAGCAGAAAGTTGCTGAGCTATCAGGTAATTTCTGCCGAGAATTGTCTGCCCTTCGAGGCAGGCGAAGGAGTTCTCGCTGTTTTGTTTTGAGTAAACAATCACCGAACGCACGGTAGCGTGTAACAGGGCGCTGCAGGTCGATCGGGCTTGTCGCTCGAGACAGCCGCAGGGAAAACACCTCGTACAGAATAGCGAAAATGTACGAAAGTAAATGCGGAAGAAAATTCCGCCAAGCAAACGAGGAGGAAAATCAATGAGCAGTCAGAAAATCAGGATCAGGCTCAAAGCGTACGATCACAAATCTTTGGATCAGTCTGCGGAGCGCATCGTGGATACCGCGAAAAAAACCGGCGCGGAAGTATCCGGCCCCATCCCTCTCCCCACGGAGAAGCAGGTCGTTACCATTTTGAGAGCCGTCCACATGTACAAGGACAGCCGGGAGCAGTTCGAGCAGCGGACCCACAAGCGTCTCATCGACATCCTGAGCCCCACCCCCAAGACCATCGATGCACTTATGAAACTGGACATGCCTGCCGGTGTGGACATCGAGATCAAACTGTAAGTACAGAAAGTAACGATAGATTACCAATGGACTTAGTATGATTACACGTTGTAATCCGCTGTAAGAACTTAGGAGGAAACAAGCATGAAAACCATTTTGGGAAAAAAGATCGGCATGACCCAGATTTTTTCCGAGTCGGGTGTCGTGATCCCCGTCACGGTGATCGAAGCCGGACCCGTAGTGGTCACCCAGGTCAAGACCACGGAGACCGACGGCTATAACGGCGTACAGATCGGTTTCGAAGACAAGAAGGAACAGAGAGTCAACAAACCCGACAAAGGACACTTCGACAAAGCCGGCGCGCCATACAAAAAGCATTTGGCCGAATTCAAGAACGAAGAAGCCGAATCCTACGAAACCGGACAGGTCATCACTGCCGCCGACTTCGAGGAGGGGAAAAAGCTGGATATCACCGGGATATCCAAGGGGAAAGGAACCCAGGGCAACATCAAGAGACACGGCCACCACCGGGGACCCATGACCCACGGATCCAAGCACAAGAGACTGCCCGGCGCCCTGGCCGCGGGTACCTATCCGTCCAGAGTGTTCAAGGGCAATGCCGGTCCCGGTAGAATGGGAAGAGAAACCGTTACCGTACAGAACGTCGAACTCGTAAAAGTGATTGCAGACAGAAACCTGATGCTCGTAAAGGGCGCTGTTCCCGGAGGCAAGGGCGGAATACTCCGCATCCGGTATGCAGTCAAGGGACAGGACGCCAAATAACGAAGTAGGAAGGAGGAAGTCCAATGGCAAAAATTACTATGCTGACAATGGCCGGCGCCGAAGCGGGAACGCTGGATCTGAGCGATGAGATCTTCGGAATCGAGCCCAATGAATATGCGGTCCACGCAGTGGTCAAAAATTATCTGGCGAATCAGAGACAAGGCACGCAGTCTGCCAAGACCCGGGGAGAAGTCCGGGGCGGCGGCAGAAAACCGTTCAGACAGAAGGGAACAGGACGCCACAGACAGGGCAGCACCACCGACCCCACCCAGGTGGGCGGCGGCGTGGCATTTGCCCCCAAACCCCGGGATTACAGATATACGCTTCCCAGGAAGCTCCGGAGACTGGCGCTGAAATCCGCCCTCTCCGCGAAAGTATCCGATCAGGAGATCATCGTGCTGGACAGTCTGCACTTTGACGCTCCGAAGACCAAAGAAATGATCAAAGTCCTGGAAAACATCAAAGCGGCGAAGAAGACGCTGATCGTCATGGCCGACAAGGATGAGGCGGTGATCAAGAGCGCTGCCAATATCCCCGGCATCAAAGCGACGATGGTCTCTCAGATGAACGTATACGAAATCGTCAATCACACCAGCTTCGTCGTCACGAAGGACGCAGTGGAAAAGATTCAGGAGGTGTACGCAAAATGAGAACCCCCTATGATGTATTGATCAAACCGGTCATCTCCGAGCGGAGCATGGACGATGCCCAGGCCAAGAAGTACACCTTCAAGGTGGCTGTCGACGCCAACAAAACAGAAATCAAATCCGCCGTCGAAGAAGCTTTCGGCGTTGAGGTCGTTAAAGTGAACGTCATGAACAACGACGGTAAAGTGAAGAGACAGGGAAAGTACGTGGGTCGCACCGCTTCTTACAAGAAGGCGATCGTCACGCTCTCCGAAAAGAGTAAAGCCATCGAGTTCTTCGAAGGGCTCTAAGGTAGGAGGAAACAATATGGGAATCAGAAAATACAAACCGACTACTCCGGGGTTGAGAGGCATGACCGTCTCCACATTCGAAGAGATCACCTGCAGCACCCCCGAAAAATCTCTGACGGTGACGTTAAAGAACAACGCCGGCAGAAATTCCAGAGGCAAGATCACGGTCCGGCACCGCGGCGGCGGCACCCGGCCCAAATACAGGATCATCGACTTCAAGAGAAACAAGGACGGGATCCCCGCGACGGTCAAGACCATCGAATACGATCCCAACCGAAGCGCCAACATCGCACTGCTTTCTTATGCGGACGGAGAGAAAAGATACATCATCGCCCCCCACGAACTGAAGGTAGGCGACGTGCTCTTCTCGGGCCCCGAATCCGACATCAAGATCGGCAATGCGCTGCCGCTGGCCAACATTCCCGTGGGTACCATGATCCACAATGTGGAGTTGAAAAAGGGCAAAGGCGCCCAGCTGGTCAGAAGCGCCGGAAACGGTGCGCAGCTGATGGCAAAGGAAGGACATTACGCTCAGGTGCGTCTGCCTTCCGGTGAAGTCCGGAAGATCCGCATGGAGTGCCGGGCCACCATCGGAGAAGTGGGCAACATCGACCACGGAAACATCTCCATCGGCAAAGCCGGCCGCAAGCGCCACATGGGCATCCGGCCCACGGTCAGAGGATCGGTCATGAACCCCAACGACCATCCCCACGGCGGCGGCGAAGGCAAAACAGGGATCGGCCGTCCGGGTCCTGTGACTCCCTGGGGCAAGCCCGCACTGGGATATAAGACGAGAAAGAAGAACAAGCCGTCGAACCAGTACATCGTTAAGAAAAGAAACGAAAAGTAGTTGAAGGGAGGATACAAGAGTCCATGAGCAGATCATTAAAAAAAGGCCCCTTCGTAAACGATAAGCTGATCAAAGCGATCGATACAATGAACGAGGCCAATCAAAAAAAGGTCATCAAAACCTGGTCCAGACCGTCAACGATTTTTCCACAGATGGTTGGACACACCATAGCGGTATACGATGGCAAGAAGCATATTCCCGTCTATATAACGGAAGATATGGTCGGACACCGGCTGGGCGAATTCGCCCCCACCAGAACCTACAGAGGTCACGCATCCGACAGATCCTCCAAAGTGAGAAAATAGGAAGGAGATCAGACAATGGAAGCAAGAG
>JAAYDG010000150.1 GCA_012729355.1 Clostridiales bacterium | reverse complement strand
GGGAGCCCTGAACCTGGCCTTCGAAAACCTGAAGAAAAAGCTTCAGGAAGAAGGATTGTTCGATCCGTCTCGCAAAAAACCCTTGCCCCCGTATCCCGCAAGGATCGCTGTCGTCACATCTCCCACAGGCGCTGCGGTGCGAGACATCATCAGTACGATCAAAAGGAGAAACCCGCTGGTCGACATCAGGATCTACCCCTGCCTGGTGCAGGGACCGGAAGCAGCCGAATCGATCGTTCGTGCGCTGCAATCGGCCAATGCGCACAAAAAAGACATCGATCTGATCCTTCTCGGCCGAGGCGGCGGTTCCACGGAAGATCTGTGGCCCTTCAATGAAGAAGCTGTTGCCCGCGCTGTGGCGGACTCCAAGATCCCGATCGTTTCCGCCGTCGGGCATGAGCGGGATGCCGTGATCAGTGATTTTGTCGCGGACCTGAGAGCCGCAACACCCACGGCGGCCGCAGAGCATGCGGTACAGGATCTTTCCGTTGCGATCGGCAGTCTGGAAAGAATGGCTCCGGAGGCGCTGTACCGGACACTTTTTGCCAGACTGGAAAAAAACACGGATCGACTCCTCCGCCTCGGTGAAATCGCTGACGTCCGCATGGGAACCGTACTGGATCGCGCTGACCGGCAACTGGAATTCCTTGCGCTGAAACTGCGGATGTCGAATCCTTTGAACGTCATCCGGCGCGGATATTCTGTCGTACAATCCGAAAAAGGAGCCTGGATCTTGCGGGCATCGGATCTGTCTGTGGGCGACCGACTGATGCTTCTTATGAAGGACGGAATCGTGCGATGTACTGTAGAGGAGGTGAAAACAGGATCATGACAACTCAGAAGAAATCAGTCCGATTTGAAGAAATGATGGAAAAATTACGGGAATGCGCAGAAAAAATCGATTCCGAAGATACGTCTCTGGAAGAGAGTATCGCACTGTACGAACAATGCGTCACTTATCATAGGCAGTGTACGGAAATCCTGGCTCGTGCGCGTCAGAGAGTGGAGATCTATCGTCCCGAAGCAGGCGAAATCGCAGAATTTGGAGAAGAGCAATGAATCATCCTGAATACAAGCGTCTCAAAAATCTGGTAGAGCTGCATATATTGGATTTTCTGCCGGAAATCGATTCCAAGAGTTTAACGCTTTACGAAGCGATGCGTTACAGTCTGACAGCCGGCGGGAAACGGCTGCGCTCCGTTCTGCTGCTGGCTGCCTGCGAATTCTGCGGTGAGAAGGCCGACATCGGGCTGCCCTATGCCTGCGCCCTGGAATACATCCAAACCTATTCTTTGATCCACGATGATCTGCCGGCTATCGACAATGATGATCTGCGGCGCGGAGTTCCGACGAGCCACAAAGTCTACGGAGAAGACGTGGCCATCCTGACCGGAGACGGGCTTCTGTCGGCCGCATTTGAAACCATGACCAAGGACATGCTTCTGTACCTGGACGACCCGGATGTGTTGAAACGAAAAGTGCGCGCCGCTTTCGAGATATCGAAAGGAACCGGATGCCGGGGAATGGTCGCAGGACAGATTGCAGACGTGGAGTCCGTCAACAGACAGTGTTCCAAAGAAATGCTGGATTATATCCATTTGAATAAAACCGCAGCGTTTATCCGGTCTTCCGTACTGGCCGGGTGTTACCTGGCCGGCGCCGACAAAGAGCGCTGCAATGCGGCAGCCACCTACGGAGAATCCGTCGGGTTGGCTTTCCAGATCGTCAACGACCTCCAGGATATTACGGGGGACGCGGTCATGATCGGGAAAAATACCGGTAAGGATCAAAAGGCAAAGAAATGTACATACCCTGCTTTGTTCGGACTGAAAGAATCCGGCATCAAGGCACGGGAACTGCTGAACAGGGCGCGGGAATCCGTGTCCATGTATTACGACGAAGCGGAAGTCTTCAACGCAGTGATCGACTTCCTGGAACAGCCTCTCGGTTGAAAGGATCCTTATGAATCAACCCTTTAACCTCCCCGTTGAGAAAGAACAATTGAAAAGCATGTCCGTCGCCGAGCTTGAACTGCTCGCTGTGGTGATCCGGGAAGAATTGATCGATTCGATTTCGAAGACCGGCGGTCATTTTGCCTCCAATCTGGGCGTGGTGGAATTGACCATTGCGTTGGAACGCGTATTTGACACGCCCCGCGATAAAGTGATCTGGGATGTGGGACATCAGACCTATGTGCACAAAATGCTCACCGGCCGCTGGGATGAAATGAAAAATATCCGCAAAATCGACGGGATCAGCGGTTTCCCCAAGCGAACCGAAAGTCCCCATGATTTGTATGATGCCGGACACAGCGGAACGTCGATTTCAGCTGCACTGGGTTATGCAAAAGCCAGAGATCTGCGCGGCCTTGACCACGCTTGTGTGGCCGTGATCGGAGACGGTTCTCTGACAGCCGGCGTAGCGTATGAGGCATTGAATGCGGCGGGAATTCGGAAGACTCCTCTGATCGTAATCCTCAACGATAACGACATGTCCATCTCCCGAAACGTGGGAGGAATGGCCCGCCATCTTCAGAATCTGCGCACTTCTTCCTCCTACCTTCACTTCAAAAACAAGTTGAAGCGCGGGCTGGAATCCGCTCCGAAGCTGGGAAGAGGGCTGGAAACCCTTCGCGATGCCGTCAAATATGCGCTGATGCCCGCCGCCGTATTCGAGGAGCTGGGTTTTAAATATTTCGGACCGATCGACGGACACGACATCTCAGAGCTGATCGAAGCCATGGAAACGGCCAAAGCCATGAATCGACCTGTCCTGATCCATGCAGTGACCGTAAAAGGCAAAGGATACAAAAACGCTGAAAACAATCCGGATCTCTACCACGGGACAGGATCCTTCGATCCGGCAATCGGACTGCCCGCAAGCTCCGATCTTCCGGAGACTTATACGAACATCTTCGGAATGACGCTCCTGCAACTGGCCGAAGAGGATGATCGAATCGTCGCCATCACTGCGGCGATGACAGATGGGACCGGCTTACGCGAAATGCGTAAACGGTATGCGGAGCGCGTGGTCGATGCGGGGATCGCCGAACAGCATGCGGTGTCGTTTGCCGCCGGGTTGGCTTTGAACGATATGCGTCCCATCGTGGCGATGTATTCCACATTCCTTCAACGGGCTTACGACCAGACGCTGATCGAAGTCTGTCTGCAAAATCTCCCGGTGGTATTTGCTGTGGATCGTGCCGGCATTTCCGGATCCGACGGAGAAACGCATCACGGGCAATTTGATTTGATTTATTTGTCTTCCATGCCGAACATGACCGTATTGGCGCCGAAAGACGGTGTCGAACTGAAGGAAATGCTGCATTATGCATTGAAACTGGGAACACCCTGTGCCGTCCGGTTTCCCAAGGGAAACGCTTGCGATCTAAGCGCTTGGGGAAGAAGCGAAATGAACGGAAAGATGGAGAAGATCGTGTCCGGATCGACCAACGCGATCCTATGCGTCGGCACCATGTGCGAAGCCGGATTGGCCGCGCATGTTCACCTGAAAGAAAAGAATATCGAGTGCGCCGTTTTCAATCTGCGGTGTGTAAAACCGATCGACGAAAAGCGTCTTCGAGAAGAGCTCTCCGTCTTTGATAAGATCCTCACGCTGGAAGATGGCTCGATTTCCGGCGGTGTCGGCATGAGAGTCGCATCGATTCTCGCAGAAACCGGCCATCGTATCCATGTGAAAAACGTAGGCTGGCCGGATCGTTTCATCGCCCACGGCAGTATCGAAGAGCTCAAAAAACGACACGGACTGGACACCCCGGGAATCACCGGGACAGCGGAGGACTTTTTTGAAAAAAAGGCTTGATGTCATCCTTGCGGAAAGAAATCTGTTTTCTTCCAGAGAAAAGGCGAAATCCGCCGTCATGGCAGGATTGATCTGGGTGGACGGGATGCGTTGCGACAAAGCGGGAACGCCGGTGGAAACGACGGCCTCCATCGACATCCGGGGAGACCTCTGTCCTTACGTGAGCCGGGGCGGACTGAAACTGGAAAAGGCATTGCAGACTTTCCCGTTCGGGTTTTCGGATGCAGTCTGTATGGATATCGGGGCCTCAACGGGAGGGTTCACCGACTGCATGCTGCAACAGGGCGCAAAGAAAGTCTACGCAGTGGACGTAGGATACGGCCAGCTGGATTGGAAACTGCGAAACGATCCCAGGGTCGTCGTGATGGAACGGGTCAACGTTCGATATCTGGATCCGCACACCGTTCCCGAGCGGTTTGACTTGATCACCGTCGACGTATCCTTTATCTCGCTGAAGCTCATCCTGCCGGTGGCAACCGAGCTGCTCAAGGAGGAGGGAGTCTGCCTCTGCCTGGTGAAACCTCAGTTTGAAGCCGGTCGCGAGCAAGTAGGCAAGAACGGCATTGTACGGGACAAGGAAATCCACCGCAGTGTTCTTCGTTCCGTTGTGGAATACGCCGGAGAAAACGGTCTATCGGTGGAGGGCGTCACTTATTCACCGATCACGGGGACAAAAGGCAACATTGAATTCCTCATGCTCTTACAAAAAGACCGCGAAAACGATCCGGCCGTAACGGACCTCCTCATCGATGACACGGTCGACCAAGCCCACGAATCTCTTGACCGTCGGTAAACTGCCTGACAGGAGTTTTTTATGGCATACACCCCTATGATGCAACAATATTTGAACATCAAAGAGCAGTATCGGGACTGCATTCTTTTTTTCCGCCTGGGTGATTTCTACGAGATGTTTTTTGAAGACGCTGTGATCGGCGCCCGGGACATGGAAATCACATTGACGAAGAAATCCTGCGGAGAGGAAGAACGTGCACCCATGTGCGGCGTTCCTTATCATGCCGCCGACACCTATATCGCAAAATTGATCGAAAAGGGCCATAAAGTTGCCATCTGCGAACAAACGGAAGATCCTTCCCAGGCAAAAGGAATTGTACGCAGGGAAGTCGTGCGGGTCATAACGCCGGGAACAATCTTGAGCCAAAGCATGTTGTCCGAAAAAGAAAACAACTTTCTTGCTTCCGTTTATGTGGGAGAAAACAGCGAAGGGCTCACGTACTGCGACATTTCAACCGGCGAATTTGCCGCCGTCGGATTCTCCGGTATCTCGCATCAGGAAAACCTGATGGCGGAACTGGCAAAAATCGGTCCGAAAGAAATCCTCATCAACGCTTTGGATCCTCGTGCCGAAGCGTTCTCTTCGGACGCCGGGTTTCCCGTCAATGCCTATCTTTCTCCCGGCAAACCGGAATATTACATGGAACGAAACTGCCGTCGTGCGATCCGTGAACACTTCCGTACAGAATCCGAAGGCAGCGTCGGATTGGACCGCACAGATACCCCCGGATTGTTTTACGCAACAGGCGCATTGCTCGGCTATCTCAAGGATACGCAAAAACAGAGCATGGCTCATCTGACGGCGCTTCGCATCTATACGACGGGCGTGCACATGTCCTTGGACCGGACGACCCTGAAAAATTTGGAAATCACCGAATCTCTTTCCGATCGGAAGAACGGTATCTCCTTGTTGCACATCCTCGACAAGACCTGCACTGCAATGGGCTCTCGAAAAATGAAACAATGGCTCAAAGAACCGTTGGTTCGGAAAGAGGACATCGACGACCGCTTGAATGCTGTAGAACACCTGACAGACGACCTTCTGCGTCTCAACAATATCAGGGAAGCGCTGAAAAGTGTGTACGACCTTGAACGTCTGTCCTCCCGCATTGCCTGCGGGACGGCAAACGGACGCGACTTGAATGCGTTGAAAAATTCTCTTCGCAATATACCGGACATCAAAACGGAACTGGCGAATTCCGAAAATCCACTGCTGGAGGCCTATGATCTCGAAATCGATGCACTGGAACGGGTGTGCGAGCGCATCGATGCGGCGGTCACGGAAGAGCCGCCGGTCACGATCCGTGAAGGAGATCTGATTCGGGAGGCCTATTCGGATGCGTTGGATCTACTCAAGGATTCCATCAAAGACGGCAGAGCCTGGATCGCCTCCCTGGAACCGCAGGAGCGGGAGAGGACAGGCATCAAAAGTCTGAAAGTAGGGTACAACAAGGTATTCGGTTATTATTTGGAAGTGAGCAAGTCCAATGTAACGCTGGTGCCGCAGGAGTATATAAGGAAACAGACGCTGGTCAATTGCGAGCGGTACATCACCCCGGAATTGAAAGAGATCGAAGCCGTCGTCCTGAACGCAGAGGCCAAGATCAACGAATTGGAATACCAACTCTTTACGGAGCTTCGTCAGGAGATCGCGGAAGAGATTCCTGCGATCCAGCGCACCTCTGCGGCACTTGCCGCTGTGGATGTATTGACTTCCTTTGCCGAAGCAGCCATCAGGATGGGATATCGAAAACCGTCAATCACAACGGGGGAAAGAATCATCATCCAAAAGGGGCGCCATGCCGTCATCGAACGAACCATCCGGGACGGTGTATTCGTATCCAACGACGTGTATCTCGATCGCAGCGATGCCAGTCTCCTGCTGATCACCGGACCCAATATGTCCGGGAAATCCACCTATATGCGTCAACTGGCGCTGATTGTGCTCATGGCACAAGCGGGATGCTTTATCCCTGCGGAAAGCGCCGAAATCGGTATCTGTGACCGGATATACACACGGATCGGCGCCATGGATAACCTGGCGCAGGGACAGAGTACTTTTTTCGTCGAAATGTCGGAATTGGCCTACATCCTGAATACATCGACAGAAAAAAGCCTGGTGATCCTGGACGAGATCGGCCGGGGAACCAGCACCTACGATGGATTGTCCATCGCATGGGCCGTCTGCGAGCACTTGACCCGACCCGAAAAGAAAATACGCACATTGTTTGCCACGCACTATCACGAACTGACAACCCTGGCAGAAACAATGAGCGGATTGCGAAATCTGAATGTGGACGTCACGGAATCCGACGGCGACATCATTTTTTTACACAAGATCGTCGAAGGGAGTGCCAGCCGGAGTTACGGCATTCATGTGGCACGCCTGGCAGGAGTGCCGGAATCGCTTCTGTACGCTGCGGAAAACAAACTGTCCGAACTGGAGCATGAAAACGCCGATCCTCCCTTAACGACATCGGATCTCTCGACAAGGCGTACGGAAGAGGAACAAATCAGTCTGTTCGGATCCGCAGACAAAGACCTTGTCCAAAAACTTCTGTCTTTGGACCTGATGGAGACAACACCGTCGATGGCCATTGAAATACTTCAGGAGCTTCAAAATGCAGCAAAGGAAGGATGACATGGACCTTACCCAGAGAATCCGCACACTTCCGAAAGAAATATCCGATAAGATTGCCGCCGGAGAAGTGGTAGAACGGCCGCTGTCCATCGTCAAAGAACTTCTTGAAAACGCTATTGATGCGGGGGCCGCTTCGATCGTCGTCGAAATTCAAAACGGCGGGAAAACGTATGTTCGGCTCACGGACAACGGCTGTGGTATTCCTGCCCGGGATGCGGCCCTGGTCTTTCAACGCTACGCAACCAGCAAAATCACTACGGCGGAAGACCTGGCATCTATTCAAACATTGGGATTCCGCGGAGAAGCCCTTGCCAGTATCGCCGCCGTGTCCAGAGTCGAGCTGATCACGAAAACGACGCAACAGAAAACAGGCGTCAAGATCACCGTCGAAGGCGGAAATGTGACAGATATGGAAGAAACCGGTGCCGAAGACGGAACGACGATCATCGTTTCCGACCTGTTTTTCAACACACCTGTCCGTAAAAAGTTTTTGAAGCCGGATCGAACGGAGAGTGCGTTGATCGTCGACTATCTGTCCAAAATGGCCCTTGCTTATCCGAACATACGGATGCGCCTGATCCACAACGGAACGATCCTGTTCTCTACGCAAGGAAAAGGAAATGTCCTGCAAAATATTTTGACTGTATACAGCAGACAGACGGCAAACGGATTGATTCCGGTACAGGGAAATCAAAAGGAAAGAGGGTATGCACTGAGCGGTTACGTGAGTCGTCCGGATCAAAGCCGCTCCAATCGAAAACACCTGATCTATTTTGTGAACGGACGTTGGATCAGGAGCCCATTGATTGATGATGTTCTTCGGGAAGCTTATACGGACAAGCTTTTTGCGGGACGATACCCTGCAGCGTTTCTCTTTCTCCGAATCCCGCCGGATAGACTTGATGTCAATATCCATCCCCATAAAACCGAAATCAAATTCTTGGACGAACAAGAAATCCGGACATTCATGGTGCAGAGCATTCGACAAAACTTGTTATCGGAAGACGCTGCCCCGAATATGGCCCGATATCTAACCGTAAAGTCATCTCGGCGAAATCAATCAGATGACAAGGAAGAAACTGTTTCGCAAATAGACATAAAACATATATCGTTAAACGATGAACGCACACACTACGAAACCGTACTTTCCGAAATCGCACCGGAGGAAAGCGCCGGCCGGAATGCTCCTGCGGACAAACTGCCGGGGGAACGTTTTCTGTTTTCGGAGCTGCGCATCCTCGGATGCGTGTTTGCAGGCTATATTGTGGCACAAGGAAGCGACACGCTTTATATGATCGATCAGCACGCCGCACATGAAAGGATTCTGTTCGAAAAGCTGCGCGGAACCGCCGGAGGAAAATCCCCGGACGCTCAGATGATGATTACGCCCATCCTAACGGAGATTCCGCTCTATCTGCGGGAAGAAGCGCCGGAACGATTGACACTCCTTATGGAATTGGGGTACCATATTGAAGAGTTCGGACCCAAGGAATACATCATCAAGGAGATTCCTGCCCTGATGGACCCCTCAGAGGCGGAAGCGTTCCTGAACGATGTTCTGAACAACGAACCCGGGACCGGGCGTACGGAACCGAAAGCGGAAAAGGAACGACTCATCATGCACGCCTGCAAAGCGGCAGTGAAAGTCGCCAACATACTGGATATCCGTGAACTTGAAAGCTTGCTCAGAGCCCTGGACGAGACGGAAAACCCGTTTACCTGTCCCCACGGCCGACCTACTTTTCTGCGGTTCAGTCAACGCGATATCGAAAAATTATTCCTGCGAAAATAATGAAAAAAACAGTATTTGTCGTCGGACCGACGGCCAGCGGAAAAACAGAGTATGCAATACGATTGGCAGAACACTTCGACGGAGAGATCGTGTCCGCCGACTCCATGCAGATCTACAAGCATTTAGACATCGGAAGCGCCAAACCGTCTCCCGAACAGCTGCGTCGCATACGCCATCATCTGATCGGTGAAATCGAACCGACGGAGAACTTTTCGGTGGCGGAATACAAGCAACTGGCGGAAGGTTGCATCGATCAGATCTTTCGGTCAAACAAATTGCCGTTTGTATGCGGCGGCACCGGGCTTTATGTCAATGCGCTCTTGTATGATATGGATTTCTCTGCCGCGCCCGGAAGCCGTGAACACAGAGAACACATTTTTTCCGAAATCGGCGGGGAAGAGCCGGGAAGACTCCACGCGCGTTTGTGCGAGCTCGATCCCGAAGCCGCTCGAACGATCCATCCCAACAATATCAAACGTATTCTCCGTGCGATCGAACGGCTGGAAAGCGGCAGGGAAGATCGGCTGACACCATTTCGAAGAAAACGAGTCCCGAACAAAGCTTTTTCTTCGATCGTAATCGGTATCGCAAGGGAACGTCAGATTCTCTATAAGCGCATCGAAGCGCGTGTCGATCGACTGCTGGAAGAAGGCTTGGAAAGTGAAGTGCGAAGTCTCTTGTCCATGGGACTGTCGGAAGATCACATTTCCATGAAAGGAATCGGTTACAAAGAGATGATCCCGTATGTAAAGGGACACATCTCGCTGGAACAAGCTGCGACAGAGATCAAAACTCATACGAGACGTTATGCTAAGCGGCAAATGACCTGGTTCGGCAGCATGCCCGAAATCACTTGGTTTTCTGCAGAAGAAGCAGATCTTGACGAAGCAGTCCTGCAGGAGATGATCCGCCACATCCATGAAAAACGGGTCCCACAATGAAAGAAATCAAAATACACAACAAATCGGATAAACCGGACAATATACTGGAGAAGGAGCACCGGATCTTTGAGCAGTGCGAAGCCATCGAGTCAGAACTGCCTCCTTGGCTCAGGGGCTATTTCATGTATCTGAAGAACAATCTGCTCCCCATGTCTCGGTTGGCCTATTTGAGGGAAATAAGATTTTTCTGCAATTATCTCATTCATGAAACTGCCTGCAAAGAAACGGTCTCTTCCGTGCGCGCTCTGATGCCGGAGCACTTCGATACACTAACGGCCATCGACGTCAATCTCTATATCGACTATTGCAGAAGATATAAAGTCGAAACGGAACGAAATATCTATGTCTACGAGAATGACAAGAGTTCGCTGGCGCGAAAAAAATCATCCATATCCGTACTGTTCAAATATCTGTATCGGGATCAACTGGTCCATCAGAACATCACAGACGGATTCGATCCGATCCGGCTGCCGAAAGCCGGAGAGCGGGAAATCAAAGCCCTTCAGGATGACGAAGTGATGCGCATGCTCGACGCTGTGGAGAACGGTACCGGGCTCACCAAGTCGGAATTGACGTACTGGAAAAAGACGAAATACCGGGATAAATTGATTCTTCTGCTTCTCGTAACGTACGGCCTGCGACTGTCCGAGCTCCAGCAGCTGAATCTTTCTTCATTCAATTTTGAACGCGGCGAATTCAAAGTCTACCGTAAACGGGGAAAAGAATCCACAATGCCCATCAACCGAACGATCACGAACGCCTTCGACGATTATATCTCGCTGGAACGTCCCCGAGAAGACACGTTGAGTCCCGAGTACAAAGACGCTCTGGTTCTGTCCATCCAAGGAACGCGGCTCACGGACCGGCAGATCCGTCAAATCGTTAAAAAATATACGTCGATATCGATGGGGACCAGCCGTAAAAGAGGCTACAGCCCCCATAAACTGCGGGCTACCGCAGCAACTTCTCTCATCGGTAGAGGGCATTCCATCTACGATGTCCAGGAACTGATGGATCACGATCACGTCACTACGACCCAACTTTATGCCGCACATAAACTCAACACGAAGAGAGAACTCATCAAAAATTTCGAGTGGGACGAAGAATCCTCCGAAACGCCTGAGACGACTTCTGCGGAAACGGAGGACCATAACCTTCATGAAAAATAAGATACGCCGGTTCCTTTCGGATGAATTCGGGATTCCCGAACCGATGATGGAGATCGTCGAAAACGCCGAAACGCAGCTCACGGATGTTTACAGACGTCTTGACGATATCAAAGAATATAATCAGTACAAAGTCCTTTCCGCTTTTCAAAAGTGCAGGATCACCGAGATGCATTTCGGATGGACTACCGGATACGGTTACGATGATCCGGGCCGAGAGGCACTGGAAAGGCTTTATGCGGAAATATTCGGCACGCAGGCTGCGTTTGTTCGCCCGACCATCGTCAATGGAACCCATGCTCTGGCTGCGGTCTACTTGGGGATCCTGCGTCCCGGCGACGAGTTGATCTATTGCACCGGAAGACCCTATGACACCATGGAAACCATCATCGGACTGCGGGGAGAAAATCAAGGATCTCTGAAAGATTTCGGGATCACGTACAAACAAGTGGAGCTGACATCTGAAGGAAAGATCGACATTCCGGCAGTCCTTGCGGCGATTTCCGGTCGAACCAGGATGGTCAGCGTTCAGCGCGCTACCGGTTATTCTTTTCGAGAGCCGATCGGTATCGATCAAATACGGACCTGGTCCGAAGCTTGCAAGCGAAAGAAACCGGAAATCATTTGCATGACAGACAACTGCTACGGAGAGTTTACACAAATCGAGGAACCCACCGATGTGGGCGTTGATATCATGGCCGGGTCGTTGATCAAAAATCCGGGCGGAGGATTGGCGTTGTCCGGCGGATATGTGGCAGGTCGCAGTGAATTGATCGAAAAAGTTGCCTGTCGGGTCACTGCACCGGGGATCGGAGGGGAATGCGGTCTCACATTCGGCCAGACACGAGCCATGTTCCAGGGAATGTTCCTGGCGCCTTCCGTGGTCAACAGCGCGCTGAAAGGCGCCGCTCTTTGCGCAAAAGTATTCCAAACGATGGGATATGAAGTCTGTCCCATGCCCGAAGCGGCGCGCAACGATGTGATTCAGGCAATTCAGCTGGGTTCGCCGGAAAAAATCGTAGCATTTTGTCGAGGTGTGCAGAAAGCTTCCCCCGTCGATTCCCATGTGCAGCCGACAGCCTGGGATATGCCCGGTTACGAAGATCAGGTGATTATGGCTGCCGGTACGTTTGTGCAAGGCGCTTCCATTGAACTCTCTGCCGATGCGCCGATGCGGGAACCCTATGTCGCTTATTTTCAGGGCGGACTAACCTACGAACATGCGAAATTCGGTGTGATCAAGACACTGGCCCATCTTGCGGAAACCGGCCATTTGAACGTCAAACGGGAGGATCGATGAAACAATCCGCCTATCGTATACTCATGGCTTTGATCCTTTGCATTGCCCTGTGCCAAACAAACGTCTACGCCCAGGCGCCTCGATCCGCCCTTCGCAATGTGCTTCAAAATACGGCTATGCGTACGCGCACACAGACCGGAACGGCACGCTATCGCAGCGTACCGATCCTATCGTTTCACCATCTATCGGAAGAGACAGGTGCAGATCTGACCCCTGCATCTTTCGAAGAATACCTTCGTGTTCTGACGGAGAACGGATTCACTTCGGTGCTCTATGAAAATCTGATCGCTTTTACCAATGGGGAAAAGCCTCTTCCGGAGAAACCCGTTTTGATCACTTTTGATGACGGATATGCCAGCAATTACGATTACGCTTTCCCCTTGCTGAAGAAGTGGAACATGAAAGCGGAGATCGCCATCGTAGGCAGTACGGTCGGGTGTCGCATCTGCCGGGACACGGGTGCAGAGATCATCCCTCATTTCACATGGTCCCAAGCCCGGGAAATGATCCGCTCCGGTCTTGTTTCCATTCATTCACATAGTTACAATCTTCATCAACATAGTGCAACGGGGCAGACGGTTCTTCGCAAAGGGGTACAAAGAATCAAAGGAGAGAGGGAAGAGGACTACGTCCGCGTACTTACGACCGACACGCTGACTGCCAACCGAAGGATCTTCAATTATCTCGGATATACGAATGTCGTTTATACCTATCCCTATGGGCAGCATAACGATCTCTCCGAGCGTGTTCTCGAAAAACTCGGTATTCAAGTCACCGTCACAAACACTCCGGGGATCAGCGATATCGAATGGGGGAATCCGGAATCTCTGAGACTGTTGCGTCGTCTTCCCTGCGACGAAAACGACCTGGATCTCCTTCAAGTCATCCAAAATGCCTACCGATCTATCCAATAAAACGGACTTTACGCATCATTGTCTCAAATTCCGCTTTACAAAGAACAAATGTTCTGTTATTCTGAACGCGAACAAATGTTTGCGGAAAGGCAGGGCATTCAACATGAAAAAATATCGAATTCGTTCACCGTTCAGATTCACAGTTTCTATGGCATTTCTCATCGTATCGTTCATTTGGATCACGGGGTCGTTTTACGGGTATTTTGACGCAACAAGTATAGAGAAAATGGAATTCAGAGAATATAAAGTACAGACCGGAGATACGCTGTGGGATATTGCCAAAGAATACGGATCGGAAAAGACGGACTGCAGGCAAACCATCTATGAGATCTCTAAGATCAATCAGGTCACACCTGAAACGCTGTACGCCGGCAGCACGATACTGATTCCTGCAAACAAATAGACTGGAAAGAAAGAATCGGCAATCATGAATATAAACAAAAGGTATCAGAGGTCGACCCACGCAAAAAAAATCGCTTAGATCGAAAAATAGAGCCTCACTTTATAACCGTTGAAATTTCAACGATTGTAGAGGTTGAATCATGTGTGGCAGCCAGAATTCCTCCGGGAACGCTATGACTATTCCCAATATTAATATTTTAGGAATAGTTAAAGCAATTTTCAAAATCGATTCTCCTTTGCAACCGAACCAATTTCCCGGTGTCCCCTCTCTTCGCTCTGTCAAAAATAAAAAAGTCCTCTGCACACTTCGCAGAGGACTTTCGCTTCATTTACTGTGACGTACATTTTCGAATATCCACCAGATTGGAATGCTGCGGATTTCCCTTGGCCACTGGCGTCGGTTTATGCGTCAGAGTCAATACGTTGATACTTCCCCGGACATCTACTCCGTTCTCGTCCGGTGTATACCAACCGCCCTGGCTCATGGCACAGACGCCTTCCATGATTCGATTCGTCACTTTTGCCGGAATGCGAACAATGCCGCGGTCGTTGAACACTTCAACGAGCTCTCCGTCTCGAATCGAACGTTTGTTCGCATCGACCGGGTGTATCCAAATTGCAGGTGGATCCAACTCTTCCATCAGCGGATTTTGGTCGTGTATGGAATGAGTGCGCCGCTTCGTGTGATATCCGACCATTTGAAGCGGATATTTTGCACGCAAGGGATCTTCGGGGCCCTCTACCGTTCTGAAGTGGATCGGTACACCGCCGATCTCTTCCGGATTTTCCAGATCGAAAAGCTGTTTGGAGAAAATCTCGATCTTTCCGGACGGCGTTGCGAACGGAATGCCTTTTTCGATATTCTCCCGGAACGGTACGATGCATTCGTTGTCTTGATACATATACCCTCCTTTTTCCTTGAACACTTCCCATTCCGGAAGTTCTGTCTCTCTCGTCCTGAGATCTTCGTAACAGGTCCTGGCCCATCCATCGGAGTCCTCGTGTCCTTGCGTAAATGCTTCGTACAGACCCAAATGCCGCGCAACTTCCTTGATCCAGTTGTATTCAAACAGAGATCCGAACAGAGGGTCTGTTGCTTTGTCGCAGTACAGGATATAATCGTCGGTTGCCCAAACGTTGGGTATCGTAGCGTTTTCGAACAGCGACGGTGCCGGTAACACAAGATCTGCCCAACGGGCCGACGGAGTCATGAAAAGATCCGAAAGCACGATCAACTCACATTTGGATGTATCGCTGAGAATGCGCTTTGAGCTGTTGATGTTCGAATGCTGGTTGATCAGAACGTTGCTGGCCAAGCTGAAGAGCAATTTGATTCCCGTAGGCATTTTTTCCATGTTTTTCAGTCCGTCTTCTCTCGGCGTCATGGTTTCCGGACTGTCGATGGCCTTGGACCACATAAACGCCGGGATCAGACCTTTAAACGGATTTTCCGGCTTATATATTTCGGGGGGTTCTTCGTGTCCTTGGGGTGTGACCGTTCCCGATGCACCTCCTCCGGGAATACCCACATTTCCGGTCATGGCACACAGTGCAATGGTCGCCCGAATCGCATTCTCCCCTCCGGAAGTCCGTTGCACACCCAGACCCGGGAGGATGCAGGCCGGTTTCGTCGTGGCATATGCCACCGCGAGCGATTCGATCACGTCTGCCGGCACACCGCAGATCTTCTCGGCCCATGCAGGCGTTTTCTCCACGCCGTCTTTCTTTCCGAAAAGATAAGAATGATAGCTCTCTCCGACAGGAACTCCTTCCGGCAGGTGTTCCTCGTCGAATCCGATGCAGAATCGATCCATGAACGCCTGATCCTGCAACCCTTTTTGATAAATGACATAAGCCATGGCGTTCGCCAAAGCAGTGTCTCCTCCGGGTTTGATCGGCACCCATTGATCTGCCATGGATATTGCCGTTTCGCTTTGTCTGGGGTCGATCACAATGATCCTGACACCGGCTTCTTTGGCTTTCATCAGATAATAGTTTCGAAACGGACCGATGATGGTTTCGGCTGTATTATGTCCCCACAGGATGATCAGTTTGGAATTCAGCACATCGGATACGTGCCCTGCACTCCTCAGATCGCCCAGAACATATGGCGTAATGTAATTGGAACAAGCGCTGCTGTAGGAATTGTAGTGTGCCAGATAGCCGCCCTGCAGGTTCAGCAGGCGTTTGATGCAGTGATCTGCTCTGGTTACGGTACACGTCCCCGTTCCGTATATGACATACCGTGAGGCCGGGCCGTAGCGTTCCATTGTTTCCGCCATTTTATCGGCAATTTCTTTTTCCGCCTGCTTCCAGGTGATCCGCTGAAATTTACCGGCTCCTCGGTCCGCCCTTCTCTTCATCGGATAGCGCAATCTTCTTGCATTTAGAAACGTATGGCGATAGCCTCTTCCTCTCGGGCACGCCCTCAAATGCAACTGGTCTTCCGGTTCCTTGACGGCAGAATCCATATAAAGGATGCATCCTTCCTGTACTACGGTTTGCAGTTTACAGTTCCCGCCGCAATTATTGATGCCGGCTGTCCTGACGATTCTCGCCTCTTCCACCGGGATTTCCGGTTGTTTGGTCCAGGTTGCGCTGTCAAACGTGTGCGAAATCTCTTCGGCTCCCTGGATGTTGTCAAGCGTTCCGTGAATGAGATCTTTGAGTCGGTCGCAGATGTATCGCACCTCTTCCAGTTTTGTGGTCGCTTCCGTTGCTTTACATAATTCTTTTATAGTATCGACTGTGAAAGCATCGATAAACTCTTCGGCGGGTTCCTGGCGCTCCCCTTCGGGACCCGACCGGATCACCGCAAGATATTCCAGGAAACGGAGCTGTTCTCCAATGAAATCAGCCGGATTTCCGTCCATCCGTACCGGCCTGTATCCATATTTTTTATAGAATTTGATCACAGAGAGCGTGGTATCATCCAAAAGGATATCTCCCTTCCCTTTGCAGGCAGACGCCCACAAGGGAATATAGATATCCGCATCGGTCCCTTTGAACAGGTCATCGTATGCCTGCCGGGTGATCTGGCTGTTGATCCCGTACACCGGGCTCAGTAATTTCCATTGATCCAAATCTTCAAAAAAGGTGCGAAGAAGATGAAGGTGACATATTTTCGATGCTTGATTGATCTTCATTTTGCAGTTCCGTCCTTCTTGATTCCCAGGATTTCTTCTTTCAATACTTGTGATCGGGTTAAATTTCCGATAATTGTGGCGCCGACCAGCTTGCCGTTGGCATAAAATCGTTTTTCAAAAGATTTCAGATAGGTGGGATTGACACCGAATTGTTCCGGCTCCATGTTGTTCGTAATTTCTGTTTTATAGGTCAATTCGGGATTTTTTCCGGTGTCCCCAACGGCAAATATCGATATTTCATCTGTATTCAATGTCATGGAAGAATCAATGACGCCCATGCGAACATCGCCCCCCGCGGCGTTGGTCCCCGCTGCGATGCCCTGCTCTGCCGCCTGAGACCACAGCGCATAGTTTGCGCCGTTGTACTCACAACAGTCTCCGCAGGCGAACACGTCCGGTGCCGATGTTTCCGCCCGTTCGTTGATCACAACAGCTCTGTCGCATTCGATCCCTGCGTCTTTGGCGATACGGATGTTTGCTCTGACTCCGGCGGATACTACGACCAGATCCGCCGGAAATACGCGGCCGTCTTTCAAGCGGACTTCCTGCACTCTTTCTTCTCCTGCAATCTCTTCGACCGCCACATCGGTATGGATCTCAAAAGAACGGATCGTTTTCTGGAGCGTATTGGCCGTTTCATCGTCGAGCAGTCGCGGCATCAGCACCGGCAATGCTTCCAGAACGACAACCTTGATTCCGTATTTTGTCAGTTCGGAAGCAGCTTCCAAACCGATGACGCCGCCGCCGATGACAACAGCATGGTCGGCGTCCACGCTCATGCGTTTCAGCCGGTAGATGTCTTCGTACGTTCGGATGGATGTGACTTCTTTCTTATCGGAACCTTTGATCGGAGGAATGAAATTATATGCGCCCAAGGCGTAGATACATTTGTCGTAGGAGTACTTGTCCTGTCCGCAATACACCTGTTTCAGCTCCACATCCAGTCTGTCGATTTTTGTATCCAGCAATACGTCGATTTCCTTGTCTTCGTACCAGGCATTGGGATACAGGATCGTCTTTTTCAGATCGTAGGTGCGCAGCGGCGTCTTTGTGAGCATCGGTCGAGAATACGTCAAGACGGATTCTTCCGAAAGGATGAGAATGCTTCCCGTCTTATCGTTTTCGCGAATCGTCTTTGCGGCGGTAAAGCCCGCATTTCCGTTTCCGAGCACTACATAGGTGTATTCCCTATTCATGAGCATTTCCTCCTTGTGTCGTAGATTTCGGCAGTTTGATGGTCAGGGATGGTTTCGTAAGATCTGCGTCAGGCAATATGGAAATTGCATTGAGTGTGGTGCCGAATTCTCTTTGCAGTTCGTCCAAATCTCCGAATTGAAGTGAGTGCGTGGGACAGGCCGTAACACAGGCCGGCTCCTTCCCTTCCGCGCGGAGATCCGCGCATGCATCACATTTCTGCCCCATTCCGTTCACTTTGCTGAAGGAAATCGATCCGTAGGGGCAATTCCAAAGACAAGTCCCGCAACCGATGCAGATCCCGTCATCGTGAACAACGGTGCCGTCGGGAGCTTTGTGCATGGCTCCGGTCGTGCACGTATCCACACAAATGGGGTTTTCACAGTGATTGCAGGCACCGCTGTAGTGGTGATAGGTCGGCACTCCGTGATCCATGAGAACGACCGTATCCACTCGTCGGAAAAACTCACCCGGTTGCAGTCCGTTCTTGTCTTTACATGCCACCTGACAGGCACCGCAGCCGAGGCAGGTGTTCATATTAAAATAAAATCCCATTCTTCCCATGCGTATTCCTTTCCGATTCATTCATCGCTTTGCTTCTGAGGCTGTCCATATAGCTCTGCAGAATGATCATCGCAGCTTGCTTGTCGATGACATCTTTTCGTTTCTTCCGTGACACATCTCCCTGGATCAACACGTCTTCCGCGATCTTTGTGGAAAATCGCTCATCCTGAAATACCACGGGAATCGATTGGCCGGTACTCCGGAGTTTGTTTTCCAGCATCACTGCAAACGCCCGTACTTTTTCCGTCTGCAGACTGTCCTTGCCGGACAGCATCAAAGGCAGCCCCACCACAATGGTATCGCAGCCGTAGGACTTCGCCAGATCAATGACGGCGCCGGCATCTTTTCGGATTCCGACCCTGTCCAATGTGCAGATCCCTTGCGCAGTCAGCATCAAATCGTCGCTGAGAGCGACGCCGATGGTCTTGTCTCCCACGTCCAGGCCAAGTAGTTTCATGGATTCTCCTCTTGAATAACAAACAAGCGGACTTGCGTCCGCTGTCAGTCGATCTTGCTACTTTTTCAGAAATGCCCTGAGCAGCTCTTCCACCAGATCATCCCGTTCGATGTGACGTATCAGATTGCGCGCATTATTGTGACCTGTGATGTAGGACGGATCTCCGGAGAGAATATATCCCACCATCTGATCTATGGCGTTGTAGCCCTTTTCTTCCAGAGCCTCGTGGACCGCTTTCAAAATTTCTTCCGTGGTTTTCTGCTCGCCTTTTTCGGAACTGTTGAAAAGTATGGTATTTCTTTCCACTGAAACCCGCCTCCTTTGCAGCTGACTCGCTATGACAGTCATTATACAAGAATTCAGCCGCAAGGACAAGTCATTTATGCGGGATTCATGCTGTTGTAATACTTTTTCAGCGGTTTTGAAGCAACTGTTTCGCGCGTTGGAATGCCTCTTGGATGCGCGCGGGATCTTTGATGCCGGCTTGCGCCATATCCGCTTTGCCGCCACCGCTGCCGCCGGCTGCCTTCGCGATCTCTTTGATCAAATTGCCTGCGTGATATCCACGCTCCAGAAGATCATCGGAGACGGAAACCAGCAAGAAGGCTTTTTCTTCCTGTGTTGCGGCAAGCAGCAGGACGAATCCTTTTTCCTGTTCTTTGATCTGATCCGAAAGATGACGAAGGTCGCCGATCGAAGCGTTGTCCACTTTTCCGGTGATCAGTCGAATCCCTTGTATGTCGATCGACCGGTCGATCATCTCGTTCACTCCGGAAGTGGCCGCAGCCAATTTGGTCTGCTCCAATTCCTTTTTCAGTCTTCGGACTTCTTCCGACATGTTTTCGGCCTTTTTGAGGATCCCGGTAGGATTGGTCTTTAAGCTCTCTGCGATTTCATGGATCAGTTGCTGCTGTTTTCTGAGCCACAGAGATACACCGGTACCGGTGACCGCTTCGATTCTTCGAACGCCTGCAGCAATTCCGTTTTCCGATAGGATGCGAATCGAGCCGATTTGTCCGGTATTCGACACATGAGTGCCTCCGCACAGTTCCATACTGAACTCGGGAACGGTGATGACCCGGACGGTCTCGCCGTATTTCTCTCCGAAGAGAGCAACAGCGCCTCTCTTTTGCGCCTCTTCGACAGGCATAGTTTCCCACTGTACATCCCGGAACCGGAGGATTTCTCGATTCACAATATTTTCGATTTCCAGAAGAGTATCCGACGGAATCGATTCGAAATGTGTAAAATCGAAGCGCAGCAACTCCGGTGTCACGTAGGAACCTGCCTGTTCCACATGATTTCCAACCGTAAGTTTCAGAGCTTTGTGCAGCAAATGTGTCGCTGTATGATTTCTGGCTGTAGCGTGACGGCGAAGCCTGTCGATATCGGCCACGACACGATCTCCTTCCGAAAGCTCGCCGGAAAGGATTCGCACTTTATGTGCGTAGATCTCCTTCACTTTGATCGTATCCAGCACTTCGGCCCGCACATGATCTGCAATCAGCATCCCCCGATCACCGGTTTGTCCGCCGCCTTCGGCGTAAAAAGGAGTCTTGTCCAGAATGACTCGTGCTTCGTCGCCTTCCTGCAGT
>JAAYDG010000149.1 GCA_012729355.1 Clostridiales bacterium | reverse complement strand
GATAGAAATCGGTGTGGCTTAAGGGCCGGAAATCGAGTATAACAATGGGGTGGCATCGAAAAAGCCACCTCGAAAAACATTTTCTGAAAAATTTAAGTTTTGGGCTTGCCCATCGTCTAAATGATTGAGGAGGTGATCAACGGTGGGAATGATTCAGGCGCCGAATCAAACCCCGGCAGACCGACTTGATCAAATGGTGCAGCAATATGAAAAGGATCTGCTCCGAATCTGCTGCATATACCTGAGAGATCGTACTGCTGCGGAGGATGTGGTACAGGAAACCTTTCTGAAGGCTTTCAGGAGCATGGATTCTTTTCGTGGGGAAAGCAGTGAAAAGACCTGGCTGATCCGGATCGCAATCAATTGCTGCCGGGATTACAGACGGAGTGCCTGGTATCGATACATTGATTTTCGTGTTTCCATCGACCAGCTGCCCTTTCTGTCATCTGCGCCACCAAGCGATGATCATATTGCACTGACCATGGCGATCATGAAGTTGAAGCCCAAATACATGGAAGTCGTTCTGCTGTATTTCTATGAGGGCTATCCCATCAAAGAAATCGCAAAAATGCTGAACCTGACGGAAGCAGCTGTTTCCAGCAGAATCCATAAGGCAAAGCAGAAACTGAGAACCGAACTGGAAGGAGGCGAAGACGATGAAAACTGATCAGGAAATCATGAACAGCATCCGCGCTGCGATTGACGATTGTACTCGCGGGATTGACGAAGCGCCTTCGCTGCATTACCAGATTGCACGAAAAGCGAAAGGAGAAGAACCTGTGGTCAAAAAGCTTTCTACATCTGCCATTCTTGTTATTGCTCTTGTTATTATTTCCATGACCGCCGCACTTGCAGCCGGGCTTGGGCTCTTCGGCGAACTGGCGCAGAATCCGCGTGGGGACAGCAGACTTTCAGAAGTAGATAAAGTCGCCGATCCTATTGAACGTGAATGGACAACAGATGATGGTATCACCATCCGTATCGAGCAGGCATATTATGAAGGAAACCGAGTGTTTATTTCATATCGGATGAGCGGCGACTGGACTTCAACCGTTCTCCATGAAGGCAGCCCGGATGGTGAAATCAATTGGGATTGGGTTGAAGAAAACATGATTGTCTCCCAAACTATGATCAGCGACGAGCCTGAACGTCAGCAGGCAATCCTGCAGCTTGATGGTCAAAGCCAGCGATGGATTGAAAGCACAGAAAAAGGATTGCATGATGGTCTGAGTTTAGCGGACGGAACCTATCTTGATATTATTGGCGGGGACAATATCGTCCAGGAAGATGGTAGCGTCATCGGATGGAAAGAGTGTGAAATTCCTGATGATCGTCTTGAGGAAACCTTGACTTTCCAGGCAAAACTTTATCGTATTCACAGCATCATGTATCAAGACGGAACCACGTATCGGCAGTCGACGGAGAGAGGCGAAAACACCTTCTTTGAATTCACTTTGAATCAGAACACCGATCTGACACGGCTGAAAGGCAGCATAAGTGGCTCGAATTATACGGCTATGGCTGAACTGACGGCAGGACATATCGATTTGCGTGGAAAAATCACGATCACCTGCCCGGATGCGTGGATTCAAGTCTGGAAGACATGGGAGAATCCGGATCATATTGACATGATCGAGGATTGGTACCTATATGTCAATGGTGAAATAATTTCAGAGAACGGAGTGCAAGGTGTCGGAATAAGCGGAGAAAACCAGCTTGTATATGAAGTATTATTTGATGCCATGAATGATTTGACTGGCATCTCCTTAGTGCCCGTTTACCAGAACCAGCAGCCGCACATGGAGGAAGCAATCACTCTCGAAATCGAGTAAAAAAGACGAAAAAAAACTCCCACGAGGCACATACCCCGTGGGAGTTCGTATTTTCCGGCGCTTATGCCGCGATCTTCATGTACTGCTTAACGCTGATTCGGAACTTGATCTCGACCTCATAGTCATGGTTGATTTCGATCCGCTCCACCAGCCGGGCAATGATCATGTGCTTTGTTTCCGCGTTGGCCTCGTCGAAGGTGTCCGCCCAGGAGAGTAGGTCAGCCACTTCCTGGGTGGCAGTTTGCGTTGCGTCCTTTTCCTTTTCCATCTTGGCTTTGGCCTCTTCCATCCGGCGCTGGGCGGTTTCCAGCTTTTCTTTGTACTTCGGCATCATGGCGTTCACGATGCTGATGTCCACGGTGTTCTCCCCCGTGAGGAACTTCATGGTCTGATCCTCCAGGGCGTTCATCTGCTTGTGGGCTTCGAAGAAATCCTTCTCCGCCTGCTTGTACGCCACCTCGTACACGTCACCGTGGTTTTCCTTCGCCTTCTCCAGCAGGGCCGCTTCCGGCTTCTGCTTGATGATGGAAAGGATCCGGCGAATCTCGTACAGCACCGTTTCGTTGATGGTGTCCGCGCAGTAGGAGCTCTGCCCGGAGCAGGACTCCCTTGCGTTGATCTTCCGGTAACAGCGGTAGCAGTCACGCTCATAGAGCTTTTCTGTTCCGTCAGCCAGCTTCCGGCGGGTCGTGTTGTGGCTGAATGTCAGCCGCGATCCGCAGTCTGCGCAGAAGATCAGGCCGGAGAGAAGGCTCCTGGTGTCCGTCCGTTCCGGCACCTTCATTTCATGCTTCAGGCATGTGGCCCTGCCCTTGACTGTCTCCTGGCATTTTTCCCATGTGGCTTCATCGATGATCTGCAGGTGTTCCTGCTTGGGCGAGTAGGTGTCGCCCATCCGCATGTAGCCCAGGTAGATCCGGTTGTCGATCAGCGCTCGGACGGAAG
>JAAYDG010000148.1 GCA_012729355.1 Clostridiales bacterium | reverse complement strand
TTTTCCCTGGGAGAACTGGCGGCCCTTGCCTTTGCCGGATACTATACCCCGGAAGAGGGGTTCGACCTGGTGCGGAAAAGAGCTTCTTTCATGGCTGATGCCGCCGCAAAAATCCCCGGTGCCATGCTGGCGGTGCTTCGGATGGAAAACGAAGCTGTGGAAACTCTCTGCCGGGGAAGAACGCTGTACCCCGTCAACTACAATTGCCCGGGTCAGCTGGTGGTGTCCGGTGCGCCGGAAGACATCCAATATCTTCAGGAGAAGATCAAAGAAGCAAAAGGGCGAAGCGTTCCCCTTCCCGTCAGCGGCGGATTCCATTCTCCGTTGATGGAGGAAGCGGCTGCAAGGATGGAAGTCGAACTGAAGCAAGTGATATTTCGGGATCCGCTGATCCCGGTCTATGCCAATGACACGGGACAGGTCTACGGAGACAATGCGGCGGATCATTTGAGCAATCAGATCAATCACCCGGTCCGTTGGGAAGACAGTATCCGCAACATGATCCGCCGGGGGATCGACTGCTTCGTGGAAACGGGACCCGGAAAAACGCTGAGCGGATTTGTGACCAGGATCGCACCGGAAGTCCGGGTGATCTCTGTGGATTCTCCGGAAGATCTGGAGAAGTGGAAAGAGGAGCAAGGATATGTTGAAAGGTAAGACAGCCCTGATCACGGGGGGCTCCAGAGGAATCGGACGGGCGATCGCTCTGGCGTTGGCTGCGGAAGGTGCCGATGTCGCCGTGATCTACAACGGCGGAGAATCGGCGGCCCGGGCCGTCTGTGAGGAAGCTGCACAGACGGGCGTCAAAGCCGTTGCCTACGCCTGCAACGTGGCGGATGCGGATCAGGTCCCCACCGTAACGGCGGCGATATTGACCGAATTCGGCGGCGTGGACATTCTGGTCAACAACGCCGGGATCACCCGGGACGGATTACTGACTTCCATGTCCGAGGAGGATTTCGTTCGCGTCATGGAAGTCAACCTGGGCGGCGCGTTTCATTTTACAAAAAGCCTGTACGGTCATTTCCTGAAAAAACGGTCCGGCCGAATCATCAATATCTCTTCCGTCTCGGGACTGATGGGCAATCCGGGACAGGCCAATTATGCGGCGTCCAAAGCGGGGCTCATCGGGTTCACCAAATCCGTGGCAAAAGAACTGGCGGGCAGGGGAATCACCTGTAATGCGGTGGCGCCCGGGTTCATCCAGACGGAAATGACCGGAGCGCTGCCCCGGGAAAAGCAGGATGCGATCCGGCAGCAGATCCCGTTGCGGCGTTTCGGAACGCCGGAAGATGTAGCTCGGGTGGTGCTGTTTTTGGCCGGCGAGGCCGGCGGATATATCACCGGAGAAGTCATCCGCGTGGATGGCGGTCTGTACATATAGGAGGACGCATGCGCAAGTGGGAAGACAACAGTTGGTCCATAGGAGATCTGAGGATCCCGCTGCCCGTGGTACAGGGCGGCATGGGCGTGGGTATTTCCCTCCACGGACTGGCTTCTGCCGTAGCAGCCCAGGGCGGTGTGGGGGTGATCTCGGCTACCGGACTCGACTTTATGAAGCAGGGCCGCACGATCACTGCGGAGATCCGCGCGGCGAAAGAAAAGACCGGAGGCGTTATAGGGGTGAATATCATGGTCGCGCTGCGGGATTTCGAAAAGTTGGTTCGGGAATCCATCGCCGCAGGGGCGGATATCATCTTTGCCGGCGCAGGGCTGCCTTTGGAATTGCCGGGATTGCTGCCGGAACATTGCCGTACGAAACTGGCGCCCATCGTCTCTTCGGGCAAGGCGGCCAAGCTCATCGCAAAACGCTGGCAGAGCCGATACGGCTACACACCGGATGCGGTGGTCGTGGAAGGACCCCTGGCCGGAGGGCATCTTGGATTCAAAACCGAGGAATTGACGGATCCGAATTGTACCCTGGAGTCGATTTTCAAGGATGTGCAGCGGGAACTGGAGCCTTACGGATCGATCCCTCTGATCGCCGGCGGCGGCATCTACTACGGCGGCGATATTGCAAAGATCTTGGCACTGGGCGCCAGCGCGGCCCAGCTGGGCAGCCGTTTCGTCACCACGACGGAATGCGATGCCTCGCCGGAATTTAAGGAAGCCTATATCCGCGCGAAAGAAGAAGACGTGCGACTGATCGAGAGCCCGGTGGGACTTCCGGGAAGAGCCTTCCGAAGCGATTTCCTCCGGGCTGTGGCCCGGAACGAAAAGAGACCCGCATTCTGTGAATTCAACTGTCTGGTGCCGTGCAAAAAGACCCAGGCCCCCTATTGCATCGCCCATGCGCTGATCAACGCTTATCGAGGTAACATGGAGGAGGCCTTTGTGTTTACCGGAGCAAAGGGCTACCTGGCAGAGGAGATCCTGCCGGTACCGGAAATATTCGATCGATTGAAATCCGAATACGAATCAGGGAGAGAATCATGAGAAGAGTGGCAATTACAGGGATGGGCGCGATCAGCCCCATCGGCAACAACGTGAAGGACATGTGGACTGCCATGGTGGAGGGCCGGCACGGCATCGGAGCGATCACCCACTTCGATACGACGCCGTTCAAGGTGAAGCTGGCTGCGGAAGTCAAGGATTTCGATCCCCAGGCTGTCTTGGGCGGCAACGAATTCAAACGCTACGACCGTTTCATTCAGTTTGCCCTGGCCGCCGCCGACGAGGCGGTAACCGACAGCGGGATTCCGGGAACGGTGAGCGAAGACAGGCTGGGTGTCTACATCGGCTCCGGAGTCGGCGGGATCGGCACCACGTATCAGGAAACCGAAAAACTGCTTCAGAAAGGTCCCCGATGGATCTCTCCTTTCCTGGTGCCTATGATGATCGGCAATATGGCTTCGGGCCTGGCTGCCATTCGATATAGGGCAAAGGGAATCAATCTTCCGGTGGTGACGGCATGCGCCACGGCTTCCCATTCCATCGGCGAGGCTTATCGGGCCATCCGGCACGGCTACGCCGACGCAGTGATTGCCGGAGGCGCGGAAGCGGCCATCAATCCCATCAGCGTGGCGGGCTTTACAAGCTGCATGGCGCTGACGCAAACCACGGATTCCGACCGGGCTTCCATCCCCTTCGATGCGGAACGGTCCGGGTTCGTCATGGGCGAAGGCGCCGGAATTTTCGTTCTGGAGGAATATGAACGGGCCAAGGCCAGGGGTGCCCGGATCTACGCAGAGATCGTCGGCTATGGAAATACCTGTGATGCCTATCACATGACGGCACCGGATCCGGAGGCCGCAAGCGGATCCAGAGCCATTGTTCAGGCTCTTTCGGAAGGCGTCGGCGACAACTACGGTAAGTTGTACATCAACGCCCACGGCACCAGCACGCCGCTCAACGACAAGTGCGAAACACTGGCTATCAAGTCGGCCTTGGGGCGGAGAGCCTATCAGGACGCGATCGTCAGCTCCACAAAATCCATGACGGGCCATATGCTGGGCGCCGCAGGCGCCGTGGAGGCCATTGCCGCCGTCTCGGTTCTGACGGACGGCCAGGCGCCTCCGACCATCGGATATCAAGTGGCGGATCCGGACTGCGATCTGGACTACGTGCCCAATGTGGCCAGAAGAGTCGATGTGGATGTGAGCCTATCTCTGTCCTTAGGATTCGGGGGGCATAATGCCTGCCTGGCATTTGTCAGGGCATAAACGGGAGGATACCATGGAATTGGAAAAAGTCGAAAGCCTCGCAGATATTCTGTTGAATAAAGGATTGACAGCGATCGAAATCGAAGAGAGCGGTTTTCGGATCCGGCTGGAAAAAACCGCACAAGGCACAGTTTCGATGCAGAAAGCGGACAATGCAGGCAGTGTCCCGCCTGTCCGATTGACGGATGCGGAAGCGGCCATAAGCGCGGATGACGCCGTTTTGACGGAAGTTCCCTCTCCGCTGGTGGGTGTGGTCTATCTGGCGCCGTCTCCGGAAAGCGAGCCGTATGTATCCATAGGCCAGCGCGTGGAAAAAGGACAGGTTTTGTGCATCATCGACGCCATGAAAATGCTCAACGAAGTGGCCTCACCGGCGGATGGCATCGTCGGAGAGATCTGTGTGGAAAACGGGACGGTCGTCGATTACGGAGCCTGCCTGTTCCGCCTGAGAGAGGAGTAAGCGATGGATCGAAAAGACCTTGAAAAAATCCTGCCCCACCGTCCGCCGATGCTTCTGTTGGATCAGGCTGAACTCAGGGACGGAGAAGCCAGGGCTTCTTATCTGGTACGGGGCGACGAGTTTTTTCTGCAAGGACATTTCCCGGGCCATCCGGTGGTGCCGGGCGTGATCCTCTGCGAAATGATGGCCCAAGCCTGTTGCGTGCTTCTCCAAAATGAGATGTCCGCCTCTGCCACTCCGTATTATACCGGCATCCAGCAGGTGAAATTCAGAGAAAAAGTACAGCCCGGAGACGCGCTGGAGATCCGGTGCAGCCTGTCCAACCGGAAACCGCCGTTCTATTTTGCCAAGGGAACGGTCTTCGTTTCGGGCAAGACTGCGGCGGAAGGCACGTTTTCCTTTGCCGTTCTGGAGGAATGACATGTTTCGGAAAATACTGATCGCAAACAGGGGAGAGGTCGCAGTGCGGATCATTCGCGCATGCAAAGATATGGGGATCTCTACCGTAGCCGTCTACAGTGAAGCTGACAGCGAGGCGCTTCACGTGGGTCTTGCCGACGAGAGCATCTGTATCGGCAAAGCGCCGGCCGCCGACAGTTATTTGAATATGCAGGCCATTCTTTCCGCCGCTGCCGTCACCCATGTCCAGGCCATCCATCCGGGATACGGATTTCTGGCGGAGAGCGCAAAATTCGCTTCGCTGTGCGAGCAATGCAACATCCGCTTTATCGGACCGGACAGTACGCATATCTCTTCCATGGGCGATAAGGATAACGCGCGGAAGACCATGAAAAAAATGGGGTTGCCGGTGGTCCCCGGGTCGGAATCCGTGGAAGACCTTCCGGAAGCCTTTGAATGGGCAGGCAAGATCGGTTATCCGCTCCTGATCAAGGCGCGGGTCGGCGGCGGCGGTCGGGGCATCCGGCTCGTCGCAGAAGAGAGGGGGTTCGAGCGTGCATTCCTGGATGCATCCAGAGAGGCGTCTGCCAGCTTCGGCGACGCAGGGTTGTACATCGAGAAATATATGGAACAGGTCCGGCATATCGAGGTGCAGATCCTGGCCGATGCCTACGGGAAAGTCGTTTGCTTGGGCGAGCGGGATTGTTCCATGCAGCGCAGAAAGCAAAAGGTGCTGGAAGAAAGTCCGGCGGCAGGGCTTCCCGAAGAGACACGCAAGAACATGCAACGGGATGCAGTCCGTGCGGCAAAAAAAATCGGCTATGCCAATGCGGGCACGCTGGAGTTTTTGGTGGACGCCCACGGGAATCATTATTTCATGGAAATGAACACGCGGCTGCAGGTGGAACATCCGGTCACGGAAATGGTCACAGGTGTCGATTTGGTTAAATGGCAGATTCGGATCGCTGCCGGCGTACCGCTGTCTTTCGACCAGCGAAACATTCGCATGCAGGGGCATTCGATCGAATGTCGTATCAATGCGGAAAATCCCGCAATGGATTTCCGGCCTTCCTCCGGCACCGTGGAATTTCTTCACATCCCCGGCGGTCCCCGGGTGCGATTCGATACGGCGCTTTATCCCGGATGTACGGTGCCTCCGTACTACGATTCCCTGCTTGGAAAACTGGTCGTCCATGCCGACACCCGGGAAGAGGCGGTGCGGAAAATGCAGGCGGCTTTGGCCGAACTGGTGATCACCGGTGTGGAGACCAATATCGAACTTCACATCGATATCCTTGCAGGAGAAGCATTTCGAAACGGGGCCTATACGACCGGCTATTTGGAATCGAGGAATGAATCATGATCAAAGGATTGTTTAAAAAACCGAAAAACGACCTGGAACCTTCTGTTGCGGGCCGGATCGATAAACCTGCGGAGGTGAACATCCCTCACGAACTCTGTACGGTCTGTCCGGGCTGTAAAAAATCGGTATTTTCCAGCGATCTGCAGGAAAACGACTGCGTTTGTCCCAACTGCGGCAAACATCTGCGGCTCAATACCAGGCAGCGAATCCACATGATCGCGGATCCGGACAGCTTTCGGGAATTCTGGGCGGATATGTCCGGCAGTGACCCGTTGGGATTTCCCGATTACGAGGAAAAGCTGCGGGCTGCGGAATTGGCGTCCAGAGAGGCGGAAAGCGTTGTCACGGGCACAGTGCGCATCGGGAAAAATCCGGCTGCGCTTTTTGTCATGGAACCGGCGTTTATGATGGGCTCCATGGGGACCGTCACCGGAGAAAAAATCACCAGGCTTTTCGAATATGCGACGGAGAAAGGCCTGCCCGTTGTGGGATTCACGGCCTCCGGCGGCGCGCGCATGCAGGAAGGGATGCTTTCCCTGATGCAGATGGCCAAGACCAGCGGCGCCGTGAAACGGTTTTCCGATGCCGGAGGATTTTATCTGGCGGTACTTACCGATCCCACTACGGGAGGTGTCACGGCCAGCTTTGCCATGGAAGCGGATGTGATCGCCGCCGAGCCGGATGCGTTGATCTGCTTTGCCGGCCCCAGGGTCATCGAGCAAACGATCCGTCAGAAGCTCCCGCCGGGCCTGGGCAGGGCCGAATCTTTACTGAAGAACGGCTTTATCGATAAGATCGTTCCCCGCAGGGAACAAAAGAAATTTATCGCCAGGATGCTGCGGGCACACCGCAAAGACTGAGAGGAGGAGTGAGCGTATGAACGCAAAAGATCACGTGGCGGCAGCCAGGGCAAAGGATCGCCCTACGGCAGCCAAATATATCAAAGGGATCTTCGACGAGTTCACGGAACTCCACGGAGATCGATGCTTCGGCGACGATCCGGCCATGGTGGGCGGAGTCGCACGGTTGGGGCAGTCTTACGTAACGGTCATCGCCCAGGAAAAAGGAACCACGACTCGGGAGCGGGCGGGCAGAAATTTCGGCAGCGCGCATCCGGAAGGTTATCGGAAAGCGCTGCGTCTGATGAAACAAGCCGAAAAGTTCGGGCGCCCTGTCATTACTTTCGTGGACACTGCGGGGGCTTTCTGCGGCATCGGCGCCGAAGAGCGGGGCCAGGGGCAGGCCATTGCCTCGAATCTTATGGAAATGATGATGCTCCGCGTCCCTGTGCTGGCCATATTCATCGGTGAAGGAGGCAGCGGCGGCGCTCTGGGGATCGCCGTGGCGGACCAGGTGTGGATGCTGGAAAATGCGTTTTACAGTGTCATTTCGCCCGAGGGATGTGCCAGCATCCTGTGGAAAGACCCTGCCAGGGCGGCCGAAGCCGCAGAGTGTCTGAAACTGACCGCCGAAGATTTGACGGATCTTTCCGTTGCGGAACAGATTATTTCCGAGCATGAAGGAAACTTTGAGAAGACATTTGCTTTTCTGAAAGAGGCGATCGGATCGTTTATTGCCGAAAAGCAGCAAATTCCGGTTGAAGAACTGCTTCGGGAACGGTATGATAAGTTCCGTAAAATACAGTAACGAAGCGGAGCAGGCAGCGTGCAGTACGACTCTGTGATTCCGGCGGTCTTTCTCGACCGCCCGAATCGTTTTATCGCCAATATCGAGATCGACGGCCTTCGCCGGGTCGCCCACGTAAAGAATACGGGGCGTTGCAGAGAGATCCTGACGCCGGGCGCCCGGATCTGGGTCCGGGAAAACGACGATCCCCGTCGGAAGACCCGGTTCGACGTGATTACCGCGGAAAAGAACGGACGCCTGATCAACATCGATGCCTCGGCGCCCAATGCCGCCGTCAAGGAATGGCTGCCCGAAAGCGGGCTGTTCCGACAGATTGCTCTGATCCGTCCGGAAACCACGTTCGGACGCTCCCGGTTCGACTTCTATATCGAAGGCGACGGAAGAAAGATGTTCATGGAAGTCAAGGGCGCCACGCTGGAGGAACGGAATGTGGTCCGGTTCCCGGATGCGCCGACCGAAAGAGGCCTGAAACACATCAGGGAATTGGAAGCGTGCCTGGAGCGCGGGTTCGAAGCCTGCGTCCTGTTCGTGATCCAGATGAAGGACGTGGATCATTTCGAACCCAACAGGATCACCCACAAAGCGTTCGGGGATGCATTGTATCGGGCGGACTGTGCCGGTGTTCAGGTGCTCGCCCGGGATTGCCGGGTGACGCCGGACAGCATGGAGATCGCCGACCCGGTCCCGGTACGGCTGCCGGCTCCTGCGGAGCCGTTTTAAAAACCGCCGGCGTGCCGGCGGTTTTTGTACGGGCGGTGTTATTTCCCCAGATAATGGATTGTGAATCCCGCCCGGGCAGCCGCCTGGGCGTCGATACAGTTTCGGGTATCCAGCAGATTCGGCCTTCGCATCACGCCGGCCAGCGCCTGATAGTCAAGACTTTGAAATGCCTGATGGTTGACCCCGATCACCAGCAGGTCCCGATCTTGGGCCGCTTCGATCACATCGTCGGCCGAACCGGGCCGGCCTTCCGCATGGGGGTCGAAGCAGACCACATCGACGGCTCGCTGTTTCAGCAGATCCATCAGGTACAAGATGGGACTTTCCCGGACGTCGTCCACATCGGGCTTGTAGGTGATGCCCAGAATACCGACGGACGGATCTTGCACGTCTTTCAGGATTTCCGAAATCTTATCGGCCACATAGGAGGGCATTCCATCGTTGATTTCCCTTGACAGGCGAATGATGCGGGCTTCCTGCGGACTTTTTTCCACGATGAACCAGGGGTCCACGGCGATGCAGTGTCCGCCCACGCCGGGGCCGGGCTGATGGATGTTCACCCGGGGATGCCTGTTGCACAAGCGGATCAGATTCCACACGTCGATCCCCTGATCTTCGCAGATCTTCGCAAGTTCGTTGGCAAAAGCGATATTCACATCCCGGTAGGTGTTTTCCGACAGCTTGCACAATTCTGCGGTTCGGGCATCGGTTTCGTAAATTTCACCCTGCACGAAGGTCCGGTACAGATGGGAGATCTTTTCCGCAGAAGCCCGGTTGACACCCCCGGCGATCCGATCGTTGCAGACCAGTTCCCGTAAAATGCTGCCGGGTATGACCCGTTCGGGGGAGTGCCCCAGAAAAAAGTCGACACCGGCCTGGAGGCCGCTTTTTTCCAGGATGGGTTTCATCAATTCGTCCACGGTGCCGACAGGCGAGGTGGACTCCAAAATGACGATATTGCCGGGGCGAAGACAAGGAACGACGGAGCGAGTGGCAGCTTCTACACAGGACATGTCCGCCCGTTTGTTTTTGTCCAGGGGCGTGGGAACGGCGATGATGAAGGCCGAAGCTTCCTGAGGGTATCCTGCGGCGCGCAGTTTCCCCGACTGCACCACGCTTCGGATCAATTCCGCCAGTCCGTCTTCCTCGATGACGATTCGCCCTTCGTTCAGCGCATCCGTAATCACTCTGTTTCGATCGACGCCCAGTACGTCCATGCCGGCACGGGCGAACATCGCTGCCGTGGGCAGCCCGATATACCCCAGGCCGATAACGCATATTTTCATTGGTTTCCTCCTGATTCGATACTCGTACATGATAGCATAAGCGCCGGCGGGATTCCACGGTTTTGTGTAAATTCATATTTATCAAAAGGCCTGTCTATGATAGAATAACAGCGTTGGCGGAGAAGGGCATGATGGAGAGGAAATCAAGAATCAATATAGTGGGCATCCCCGTGGACGATGTAACCCTGGGCGATGCTTTGTCCGTGTTCGAGGATCTCATGAAGGGCCCTCGTCTTTCGTTGATCGCTACGCCCAATTCCGAGATCGTCATGATGGCTTCCAAAGATCCTTCTTTCGCTGAAATTCTGGACCGTGCCGAACTGGTGATTCCAGACGGTATCGGGCTTTTGTACGCATCAAAAATGCTGGGACGTCCGCTGAAAGAGCGGGTGGCGGGCATCGATTTTGCCCAGGGCGCGCTGGAACGGACAGCGCAACTGGGGTACAGCGTATTCTTTTTCGGCGGCAGGCCCGGGATTGCGGAAAAGGCCGCGGAAAACAAGAGACGGGAGATTCCGGGATTGCGGATCGCAGGAACCCGTCACGGATATTTCACCGAGGAAGAGATCCCTTCGATCGTGGAAGAGATCAACGGATCCGGTGCGGATTTTCTCTGTGTGGCGCTGGGAGCCCGGAAGCAGGAACAGTTTATCGATGCGCACAGAGATGCGCTGCACGCCAGGGTGGGCGTCGGGATCGGCGGCAGTCTCGATGTCTGGTCCGGTTCGCTGAAACGGGCGCCGGCGTTTTATCGGAAGAACGGCTTGGAGTGGTTGTACCGATTGAAGCAGGAACCTTCCAGAATCCGGAGGATCCGTGTGTTGCCGGCGTTTTTAGCGAATGTGGCAACACAAAGAATGAAGGAGGAACTATGAACAAGCAAGCATTGCAGGACAAAGCGGCCCTCATACGGCAACACATCATCCGGGAAGTGTATCACGCCGGGTCGGGCCATCCGGGAGGATCTCTTTCGGCTACGGATATCATGACAGTCCTGTACTTTCATGAAATGAATATCGACGGAAACGACCCCTCAAATCCGAATCGCGACAGGTTCGTTCTTTCCAAAGGCCATGCCTCTCCCGTACTGTACGCTTGTCTGGCGGAAGCCGGGTTTTTCCCCAAGGAAGATCTGGTGACGTTTCGGAAGCTGGGCAGCTGCCTGCAGGGACATCCTTCCATGCTCAAGCTGTGCGGTGTGGAGATGTCCACCGGATCCCTCGGTCAGGGATTTTCCGCTTCCGTGGGCATGGCTCTGGCCGGCAGACTGGACGGAAGAGACAGCAGGATCTACGTGATGCTGGGAGACGGAGAACTCCAGGAAGGTATTACATGGGAAGCCTCCATGGCCGCCGCTCATTACGGATTGGATAATCTGTGCGCTATCGTGGATCACAACGGACTGCAGATCGACGGAAAGAACGACGATGTGATGCGGGTGATGCCTATCGCGGAAAAATTCCGGGCCTTCGGCTGGAACGTGATCGAACTGGACGGTCACGATCTGGATGCCATAGCGGCAGGATTTCGGAAAGCCGGGAAGCACAAAGGCGCTCCGACGGTCCTCGTGGCGGAAACGCATAAAGGAAAGGGCGTTTCCTTTATGGAAGATCAGGCGGGCTGGCACGGCAAGGCGCCGGACCGGGAACAGGCGGAACAAGCGATGGCGGAATTGGGAGGGATATTGTAATGGCAGATAAAATAGCGACTCGACAGAGCTATGGGAGAGCGCTGGTGGAACTGGGCGCTTTGCGTCAGGATATCGTCGTCCTGGATGCGGATCTTTCCGGTTCCACGATGACGAAGGAGTTCGCCAAGGTCTACCCGGAACGATTTTTCAATGCGGGCATCGCCGAGGCCAATATGTACGGCATGGCAGCAGGCCTGGCCGTATCAGGCAAGACCGTCTTTGCCAGCACCTTTGCCATCTTTGCGGCCGGCCGGGCGTTCGAGATCATTCGGAATTCCATCGGATATACCGGTGCGAACGTAAAGATCTGCGCCACCCATGCCGGACTCACCGTGGGAGAAGACGGCGCCAGCCACCAAGCCATCGAGGATCTGGCGCTGATGCGAACGATTCCGGGTATGACGGTCCTGAACCCGGCAGACGACGTTTCCGCAAGAAAGCTGCTGCAGGCTGCAGCCGAATGGAACGGACCCGTCTATGTGCGGCTGGGGCGGGCAGCTGTCCCGGTGATCTATGCGGAAGAGACGGACATACAGATCGGAAAAGCGGTTACGCTTCGAGACGGGAAGGACTGCACGATCATTGCAACGGGTCTCCTGGTGAGCCGGGCGATGGAAGCGGCGGAGCTGCTGGCCGAAGAAGGCATCGATGTCCGTGTCCTGGATATGCATACGCTGAAGCCCATGGACGAAGGAGCCGTGATCCGGGCTGCCCGGGAGACCGGAAGCATCGTGACGGCGGAGGAACACACGGTGATCGGCGGCCTGGGCGCCGCAGTGGCTCAGATTTGCTGCGAGAAGGCGCCGGCGAAGGTGTCCTTCGTGGGGATCCAAGACACCTTCGGTGAGTCCGGCAAGCCCGATGAACTCTTGGAAAAGTACGGACTCACGGCCGCCGCCATCGCCGAGGCGGTTCGTACCGTGAAATAGACAGCCGGGAGAAGAACGCCCATCGCGAAACAGCCTGCATTCGACTGCAGGCTTTTTCTTGGGAAGACGCACCCCTGCCTTGACAAGAATGTAAAATATTGTATAATACAAGCGCTCGGGAAGCGGGGTCGCAGAGGAAAGGCCCTATGGAACATGCTACGTTTTTTCGCATACCGGAAAACAGACGGAACCTCGCTGCCACTCCTTCCGTCAAAGAGAAAAGGAACATCGCCGTAACCGGGACGGGCAGAGGCAGCGGTGTCAGTCTCACTGCGGGCCTCCTGGCCGCTTGGATCCGACGCCATGAATCCGGAGAGACCGTAACGCTTGCCGAACTGGGAATTCCTTATTTTTATGATGCCTACGGCGTGGAGAAAAGGTTTCTCCACAGGGAATTCATACCGTTTTATCGTATGATCGTCCAAAAGCGCAGCATCAAAAATCTATCCAATACGGAGGAAGGCATCAACTGGGTGCTTCGGTGCCCGGCAGACAAGGAAACACAGGACGATTCCAACGGGTTGTCCGTTGCCGACAGGCTGCGCCTCATCCACAACGTCAGCGGCACGCTGCGGCTGTTTGATTGTTCCGGCATGCCTGTGGATCAGCTGTGGGAGATCTTGCCGGAGATGGACGCCGTCGTTTGCGTCGTAGATCCCCTTCCTTCCGGGCTGATCCCCGCCGCCGGCAAAGTCGAACGGCTGCGGCTGGATGCGCCCCATGTGGTTTGGGTGGTCAACAAGATGAACAAAGGGGTCCACAAGGGTGAATTGAAACGGTTCCTGGGCAAGGTCCCATGGGAGGAGATCCCCTGCCTGGCTCCGGAAGACCTGTATCGCGCACAATACAACTGTGTACTTCCGTACGCGCTTCTTCCCGTGAAACAAAAGACCGATGCCCCGTTGAGGCAGCTGTGGACGCAATTGCAGAACTTTGTGTAAAAGTCTTCGGATACAGAACTTCAAGAATGCAGTTCCCAAAAAACGGGATATATAGTATACTGAATGCGTCAAATAATCAAAAAAGCACAAGAGAGGGTCATTCGTGATTAGATTTGAGGGCGTCACCAAAATGTACGGCAGCAATGTCGGACTTTTGAACGCAACCATCAGGATAGAAAAAGGGGATTTTGTGTTTCTTGTGGGGCCTTCCGGGGCAGGGAAATCCACACTCATCAAGCTGATACTGAAAGAGATCGAACCGGATGAAGGGGAGATCTTTGTCAACGGGAAAAACATCACGTATTTGGCAAACCGGGAGATCCCCGCACTGCGGCGGAGCATCGGCATGGTGTTTCAGGATTTTCGGCTGCTGCCGCACAAGACCGTTTACGAAAATGTGGCGTTTGCCATGGAGGTGGTCCATTCCACTCAGCGAGCCATGCGCCGGCAGATCCCGCAGGTCCTTTCCATCATGGGGATCAGTGACAAGGCCGATAAATTCCCCGCGGAACTGTCCGCCGGGGAGCAGCAGCGCGTAGCCATCGCCCGGGCGCTGATCAACAACCCCATGGTGCTGATTGCCGATGAACCTACAGGCAATCTGGATCCGGATACCGCCTGGGAGATCATGAAACTCATCAACCAGATCAACCGCAGAGGGACGACGGTCCTGATGGTCACCCACGCCAAGGACATCGTGGATCGGATGAGCAAACGGGTCGTGGCCATCGACAAGGGTCGTATCGTACGCGATGCCTGGGGAGGAGAGTACGGCTACGATGATTAGAGGCTTGAAATACGCTCTCACACAAGCGTTTATCCAGGTGTTTCGAAACAAAGGAATGAGTCTGGCATCCATCTTTTCCATCACGGCCATGCTCCTGATCCTGGGATTGTTCTTCTTCGTGACGGTCAACATCAACATCGCCACGGAGAGTGCAAAGCAACAGTTCAATACCATCGAAGTGTACCTTCTGGACGAGACGAGCAAAGAAGACGCCGATATCATCACCCAAAGCCTCTTGTCCATGGACGAGATCGCCGGCGTCACGTATGTCAGCAAAGAAGAAGCCATGGAGCACTTCAAGGACCGCTGGGGAGACAAAGCGTACCTGCTGGACGGGCTGGCGGAGAATCCTCTGCCCAATTCCCTTCGGGTCGAACTGGTTTCTCTGGAAGACGGTCAGCTCATCTACGAAGCTTGCCGGAATCTGATCGGCGTAGAAGATGTGCGCTACTATCAGGAAGAAGTGAAAAAGATTCTCACGATCACCGACTTTATACAACAGGGCGCATTGATCATTATTCTGTTTTTGATCATCGTATCTGTTATCGTGGTCTCCAATACAGTAAAATTGACCGTGATGGCACGGCAGCGGGAGATCATGATCATGAAGTACGTCGGTGCCACCAACTGGTTTATCCGCGGTCCGCTGCTGGCCGAGGGCATGATGATCGGATGTATTTCCGCCGGCATTTCCCTGGGATTGGTTTGGATGATCTATTTCCGGATCGTGGAATTGTTTTCCACCCAGGCTTTGCTGCTGTTTTCCACCTCCTTCGTCGAGGTCGGATTCATGATGCGCAATCTGATTTGGATATTCATCGCTCTGGGCATGAGCATCGGCGCTTTCGGCAGCATCCTGTCCATGCGGCGATTTCTGAATGCATAGATAAGACCGTTTCACAGACTAAGGGGAAAAGGGGAGAAGAAAATCATGTTCGGGAGAAAAGAGTTCAAACGACGGACCCGCATTTGCAGTTGGGCCTTGCTGGCAGTCCTCTTGTGCGGCGCATGCTTTGCTCCGCTGGGATATGCATCCAACGCGGATCAGAGTCAACTGGATGCGATCCAGGATCAAATCGATAAGATGGAGCAGGAACTGAACGAAGGAAAGAAGCAGTCCGGTGCTCTGCTGTCCGAAATCCGCACGCTGGAAAAACAGATCTACTCCGCAGAAGTGGAGCTGAACGGGTTGCAGCGGAACATCAACTCCACCAAATCTATGATCTCTCGGAAAATGGCCGAACTGGACGTATTGGAAGAGGACATCGCTGTCCAGAGCGAAAATCTCAACGCCAGACTTCGCACCATGTATAAAAATGGGGAAGTGGGTATTCTGACGGTGCTCATGGGTTCTGCGGATATGTCGGATTTCATGACGAATCTGGATATGGTCCAGCGGATCTACGACAGCGACGCCGAACTGCTGGAGCAGCTTCAGGGCCAGTATGATCAGGTAATCGGGCAGAAAATGGAGCTGCAAGCCCTGCGGGATACGTTGCTTGGCCAGCAAGCCGAAGAAAGTGCCCGTCAGGAAGCACTGCAGGCCAGCAAAGGACAGGTGCAGACGAAAAAAGCCGTCATCGACAGGGACAATGCGACACTGGAAAAGCAGGTCGATGCGCTGAATGCGGAGGCCAATGCGCTGACAGCCAAGATTCTGGGTCTTCAGGGTACCGGAAGCTATATCGGCGGAACGATGTGCTGGCCGTCTCAAGCCAGCACCCGGATCTCTTCTCCCTTCGGGTACCGGATCCATCCCATCCTTCGCGTCAAAAAGATGCACACGGGCATCGATATCGCTGCTGCTTCAGGAACCAATATTTTGGCTGCCAATGCAGGCACCGTGATCACTGCCGGATGGAACAACAGCTACGGCTACATGGTGATGATCGACCACGGCGGCGGGATCGTGACGCTCTATGCACATTCAAGCAAGCTTCTCGTAAGCAAAGGTACGGTCGTCGGCAGAGGGCAAGCGATCGCAAAAGTGGGATCGACGGGGATGTCGACCGGTCCCCATCTTCATTTCGAAGTCCGGGTGAACGGCGTGTACAAGAATCCTCGCGATTACGTTTCTCCCTAAGGGACAGAAAGACAGCAAAGGAAGACCGATGGCCCGATGGGTATTTGCACAGCAGAATGACGAACCGCTCAAGGGACCCCAAGGGGTCCCTGAAACCATCGTGCGCATCCTGAGAGACAGGGGGATCATCGACTTTTCGGACATCGAGGATTTTCTGGATCCTTTTCCCCAACGAACTTACGATCCTTTTCTGCTGAACGATATGGCGCCTGCGGCAGAAGAGATCCTTCGCACAGCGGATGCGGGAGAACGTATCTGTATTTACGGCGACTACGACGCCGACGGCGTCACGTCCGTTTCACTGCTGCTTTGTGTGTTTCGCAAGCTGACCGATCGGGTCTGCTACTTCATTCCGTCCCGCTTTAAGGAAGGATACGGACTCACGCGGCGGGCTGTCAAGGCGATCGCCGACGAAGGCGCTGCCTTGATCGTGACCGTGGACTGCGGGAGTTCGGCCATCGACGAAGTGGACTATGCCCGCTCTCTGGGCCTGCGGATGATCGTCACGGACCATCACAACCCCTGCCCCGAAGCAATCCCTGCCTGCCTGTTCATCAATCCCAAGCGGTACGATACGACCTATCCCTTTCCCCATCTGTCGGGCTGCGGGGTTGCGTTCAAACTGGCGCAGGCGATCCAGCGTCTTTTGGAAGAAAAGAACGATCACCGATTCACGAAGACGGATCTCAACAAACTGCTGGACCTGGTCGCCATATCCACGGTAGCCGACGTGGTTCCTCTTTTGGATGAGAATCGCACGCTTGTGAAATACGGCCTTGAGATCATCAACCGGCGAGAGCGGCCCGGCCTGGAAGCTTTGCTGAACGCCTTGGACTTCAGTAGAAAATCGGTGGAAGCGGAGCATATCGCTTATTTGCTGGCGCCCAACATCAACGCCATGGGACGGATGCAGTCGGCGGACATCGGCGCCGAAGTGCTTTGCAGCGGCGGCAAGAGCAGGTCAGAACTGGATCGGCTGGCCCGGTGCATGACGGAGAGCAACAAATCGCGCAAAGCGGAACAGGAAAAGACCGGAAAACTCTGCCGGGAGATCATCGAGCAGGGCGGTTCGGGAGAATGGTTTCCCGTGATCTTTGCCCCGGATGCCCACGAAGGCGTGGCGGGTATCGTGGCAGGACATCTGAAAGAAACGCTTTATCGGCCGGTATTCATCGTCACTTCCGGGGAAAACGGACGGATCAAGGGAACCGGCCGATCGATTCCCGGGCTGGATCTCCACGAAATGATCACCGAAGTATCGGATCTGTTCGAACGCTTCGGCGGCCATGCGGGAGCCTGCGGATTTACGATGAAACGAGAAAATTTGGAACCCCTCCGGGCAGCGATGCAAAAGGCTGTCCTGGAGCGTCTTCGAAACGATCCGAATTTGCTGGAAGAAGAGATCCTGATCACCAAAACGCTGGACGCTTCGGAAAAGACCCTGGATTTCGCCCAGATGCTCCGCCGCCTGGAACCCTACGGAGAAAAGAATCCCAAGCCGCTGTTCTGTTCCGGTGATTCCCGCATCGAATCCCTTCATTTCATGGGACGGGAGAGTGAGCACGTTCGATTTACGCTCAGGGGTGAAGATCGAACACCACTGTCCTGCATCCTGTTCCGACGGGCAGGGGACTATGGGGATCTGCTCCGGCGGGATGCGTTAGTGGATGTGGCCGGAGAACTTACCGTCAACGAATTCAGAGACAATCAACAGGTCCAGCTGGTAGTCAAGGACATGAAGAGAGGGAACAGACAATGATATCCATGCGGAAAAGCCTTTTGGTCTTTCTGGTGATGATTGCCCTGGTGGCAGGGGCTTCGGTGATGGCTTTCTATACGGGGACAGACTGGGTTCGACTGAAAGATCCTTCCTTCCGGGGGGAGCGCGCCATAACGGAGGAGGAATACCGGGAATATCTCTATTACCGGGACACTTACGGCAAAGTGGATGAGTTGCGGGCTTATATCGATGAATATTATTACAGGCCGGTGGATTCGGAAGAGTTGGAACTCGGTATTCTGAAGGGATTGTTCATGGGACTGGAGGACCCCTATTCCTACTACATGACGTCGGAAGAATTCGAGTCTGTGCTGATTTCCCTGACCGGAGAATACTCGGGCATCGGTGTGACGCTGTCGCCGAACGAAGACGGATTTATCGAAGTGATCGCGCCCACGGAAGACACCCCTGCCTTCGAGGCCGGCATCAAGCGGGGAGATGTGGTTCTAAAGGTAGACGGAATCCAGTATACAGGATCTGAGATCGATGTGGCCGCCGCGGCGATCCGGGGCCGAGCCGGCACCCGTGTGACCCTGGTCATTCTCAGGGAAGGACAGGAACTGGAGTTTACCATAAAAAGAGAAAAAATCGTCTCGAAAACGGTTCGACGGGAATGGTTGGAAGAGGGAATCGGCTATATCCGTATTCTCTCCTTTGAAGAGAACACGGCGTCTGACTTTAAAAAGGCCCTGAACGCCATCGAAGATGGAAATGCTGCGGGGTTCATCCTGGATCTCCGGGACAATCCCGGCGGCTTGGTGGACGTCTGCATCGATGTGGCCGATCTTCTCATGGACCAGGGGACCGTGGTATACAGTCAGGATAAGGAAGAAAACAGAGAATACTTTTACGTAAAAGACGGAAAGACGAAGTTGCCGTTTGTCGTGCTTGTGAACGAAGGAACCGCTTCTTCGGCAGAGATCCTCAGCGCCGGCATCCAGGATAACGAGGTGGCGCCGATCGTCGGCACCCAGACCTACGGAAAAGGCGTGATCCAGCAGCTGGATCAGCTTCGGGACGGAAGTGCCGTCAATCTGACGATCCTGCAATATTTTTCCCCCAAAGGGAACGTGATCCATAAAGTGGGGATCCGGCCCGACGAGATCGTGGAGCCGAAGCCGGAAGATTACGGATCCGACGGAATGCTTCTCACGGACAGACAGCTCGACAGGGCGCTGGAAATCTTGCAGCAGAGAACGGACTGATCCCGGGAGATTATTTCTCTTCGCTTTCCAGACGCTTCAATACGGTGCGGTAACCTTCGGCGCCGTACAGGAGGCATTTGTTGATACGACTGATGGTGGCGGCGCTTGCTTTGGTGGATGCCGCGATTTCATTGTACGTTTTCCCGTGATGGAGCATCTGCGCCACTTCCCAGCGCTGGGAGATGGCCTGAAGTTCCTTGATTGTCATGAGATCTTCAAAAAAGCGGTAGCACTCTTCTTCGTTTTCCAGTGCGAGAATGGCACGGAAAAGATCATCGTTTACGGTGGATTGAAATTTTGAAACGTAGGACATGGGCAGCCTTCCCTTCTCTTTATCACTATAGTGTGCGATCGTGATGAACACATTATACTCTATCGGATATCGTTTGACAAGCAATGCGGCATCCAGTATAATGACGCCGTGGTAAATTGCCCTGATGTAATGGAATTGCAAGGGAGTAGCTTTAAGCCGGCGGTCAACATTACGCTGCTGCCAGACACAGGCAGCGCTGGTCGCGGGCCCGGGAACGGTAGCCAGACTTACAATTACGGTTCGCTTTCAAAGCGACGGTAGTTGGGGTCTGCTTTTCATATTTGGGAGGAAAACATGTATCGACACACACAAGAAGAAGCGCTGCAAACACTGGATGCATCCCGGCAAAGAGGGCTGAGCGCTTCCGAAGTGCAACGGCGTCTGGAAGAGCACGGACCCAATGCCTTTGAGGAAAAGAAGCCCAAGACGCTGCTGCAGATGTTTCTGTCGCAACTGCGGGATCCCATGATCTATATTTTGATGGGCGCAGTGGTCATTTCCGCCGCCCTGGGCGAGTTCAGCGATGCGTTCATCATCGTGGCTGTCATCCTGCTCAACGCCGTTGTGGGCGTGGTACAGGAATCGAAAGCGGAGAAATCCCTGGAAGCGTTGAAGCAGCTTTCCAGCCCCACGGCCATGGTGCGGCGGGAGGGGAAAGTTTCGGAGATCCCGGCGGCCGAACTGGTTCCGGGAGATATCGTTCTGCTGGAAGCCGGCCGAATCGTTTCTGCAGACCTCCGCCTTCTTTCTTCCGTCAACCTGAAAATCGAGGAATCGGCGCTGACCGGAGAGTCGGTGCCAGTGGAAAAGGATGCGGACTTTGTCGCCGAAGGAGACCTTCCGCTGGGAGACCGGATCAATATGGCTTATTTGTCCACAGCCGTGGCCTACGGGCGGGGAGAAGGTGTCGTCAGCTATACAGGCATGGATACGGAGATCGGAAAGATCGCCCGGATGATCAGCGAAGCCGGTACGGAGATGACACCGCTGCAAAAACGGCTGGCAGATTTGGGAAAGGTCCTGGGCATCGTGGCGGTCGTGCTCTGCGTGGGCCTTTTCGGCGTAGCCATGCTGCAGGGGCGAGATCTGATGGATATGCTCCTGACGGCGATCTCACTGGCTGTTGCGGCCATCCCGGAGGGACTGCCCGCCGTAGTGACCATCGTATTGGCTTTGGGCGTGCAACGGATGGTCAAGGTCAACACGATCGTGCGACGTCTGCCTTCCGTGGAGACACTGGGTTCGGTGAGCATCGTCTGTTCTGATAAGACCGGGACGCTTACACAAAATAAAATGACGGTCACCCGACTGTTCATGAACGACGTGACCGAAGAGGCGACCCGGGCCGAATACGAGGTCTATCGCTTACTGATCAACGGCATGATCCTCTGTTCCGATGCTTCCGTGGAAGACGGGGTGCGCCTGGGCGATCCTACGGAGCTGGCCCTGGTGGATCTGGGCCTGGCCAAAGGAATCACCAAGGAAGCGCTGCAGGAACGTTGGCCCCGGATCAATGAACAGCCCTTCGACTCCACGCGAAAGATGATGACGACTGTGCACAAAAGTCGGGACGGAGAAACCATTTCCTATACCAAAGGGGCCATGGACAATATTATCCGCAACTGTCCGCAGATCCTGAAGGATGGCGAAATCCATGCGCTCACGGGACCGGATCAGGAACGCATCGAGGCCGCTGCCCGGGATATGGCTGCGGATGCGCTACGGGTGCTGGCCCTGGCCGTCCGTTGGGACAATACGGAAGCGGAAGAATCCGACTTGGTCTTTGTGGGACTGATGGGCATGATCGATCCGCCTCGCCCCGAAGCAGCGGAGGCCGTTCAAATCTTCAAAGAGGCATCGGTCACGACGGTAATGATTACCGGCGATCACAAAGATACCGCTTATGCCATCGCAAAGGAATTGGGCATCGCTCATTCTACGGATCAGTGCATTGCCGGAGACGAACTGTCCCGCCTGACCCAGGAGGAACTGAACAGTCGTGTGATGGACCTTCGCGTCTTTGCCCGGGTCTCCCCGGAGAACAAAGTGATGATCGTGAACGCCTACCGTTCCCACGGTCATATCGTCTCCATGACGGGAGACGGCGTCAACGATGCGCCGTCCCTGAATGCGGCGGACATCGGTGTAGCCATGGGCATCACCGGGACCGACGTGGCCAAGGGCGCTGCGGACATGGTTCTGACGGACGATAATTTTGCCAGCATTCAGAAAGCCA
>JAAYDG010000147.1 GCA_012729355.1 Clostridiales bacterium | reverse complement strand
TGTTGGACGAAAAAACCATCGACAAAATCCTGGCGTGCGCGCCGGATATCGTTCTGGCCAGTGGGCCGCCTCTTTATCGGGAAGAGATTGCGGAAGAAAAATCTGCGATTGCCCGGCAAAATGCCATGAAATTGTCCGAGCACGTAGAACTCCTGATTCTGGATCATCATTTGCTGCGGTGCGAATCCGGATTGGCGTGGCTGGATGAACTGTCTGCACGGGCAAAAAACCGAGTCCTGTGCGCTGCGGACTATATGGGCACCGGCAGACATTTGCTGGAAGAAAAAAGGACTCAGATGTACAACGACTTACCGGTACCGGAAAACTGGCATCGGTTCTATGCCGAAAGTAGGACCGGCACGGAAAATTATCTGGACATGGCCAGAAAAAGGTATGCTTGGTTCCGTTATTGATTTCCGATCCATTCTTGCAATGTTGTCTTGCATATCAATTGCGCCCACGGGACATTTTTCGACACAAATTCCATATCCGATACAATCTTCTTCCCGAATCCACGGCACAAAGATCACCATCCTTCCCAGAAAAACGATTTCACTTGTATTGCTCAATAAAGAAATGGTACTATTAATATGGGCATATGCCAATAACGGAGGTAATATCAGTATGATGCACAACGGCCGAGAGCTCTATTCACTGAAAGAGATCTACCGTATCGTATACGACGGTTCCCGTACAGCTCCGTACATCGGAAAAGCCAAACGTACGAAAGAACTGGATCCCGGTTTTATCGAGCGGATCATGTTGGCGGTGACAGAAGTCAACGGCTGTGCGATTTGTTCCTATGCGCATACAAAAATGGCTTTGGAAGCCGGCATGAGCAATGAAGAGATTCAAAAAATGCTTGCAGGCGTTATGTCGGATCTTCCGGAAAACGAAGCGCCTGCGATCTTTTTTGCACAACACTATGCAGACAGCCGGGGCAAGCCGTCGAAAGAAGCTTGGGAACGTATCGTTGTCAATTACGGACCTTCAGTGTCCCGGGGGATTCTTGGTGCGATCCGTGTGATCATGATGGGGAATGCCTATGGAATTCCCTGGAGTTCGTTTGTTAACCGGTTTAAGGGAAAACCGGATGAAAGAAGTTCTCTGTTTTATGAGATTGAAGTGATCCTGGGCGGCAGCGTGCTGCTTCCCGTTGCGATTCTTCACGCATGGATCGCCCTGCTGATGAAGAAAGAACTCATAACATTTTGAGCCGGGAAGTCCGGAAGAAAGGACAAGCCCTGCAAGGAGGAAAGAAAATGGTCAAAATCGGATTGATCGTCAATCCACGGGCAGGAATGGGCGGAAGTGTCGGATTGAAAGGAACAGACGGCGATATGTATCGGAAGGCATTGTCTCTGGGCTCACAGCCGGTAGCCCCGGAACGGATCCGGGATGTGCTGGCCCGCGTGACAAGAAAAGATCTGTATTTCATAACGGCGCCGGGAATGATGGGGGAAGATTACCTGAAAGATTTTTCTTTTGAATATCGCGTAATGGGGACAATCGGACGGGAGACGAGTGCGGAGGACACCAAAAGAATCATACATGAAATGATCGAAGAAAATATTCACCTTCTGACATTTGTGGGCGGCGACGGAACGGCGAGAGACGTTCTGGATGCCGTCGGGCTGAAGATCCCGGTCATAGCGATTCCTTCCGGGGTTAAAATGTTCAGCTCCGTCTTTACATTTTCTGCCCGTGCTGCCGCGGAAATGATCGACAGTTTCGGAGACGCGTTCGTGGAGAAAGAAGTCCTGGATATCAACGAAGAGGCATTTGCCGATAACCGGCTGGTGGCGAAGCTGTACGGGTACGTGCGGGTCCCTGACATTCAGCATCTTTTGCAAGGCACGAAATCGGCTTCCGATGTGAGCAGCGGAGCCCGTGACAATAAGAGCGAGGTCGCCGCATATATAATTGAAACCATGGATTCCGAAACGGTATATGTTCTGGGACCGGGTACGACGCTCAAAACAATTGCCGATGCCCTGGGCCAGAAAAAAACATTGCTTGGGATCGATGCGGTTCTGGACGGAAAATTGATCGGAGAGGATATCAACGAAAAAGATCTTCTGTTGCTGTATGACAAATACAAAAAAATGAAAATCGTCGTCACACCTATCGGCGGCAACGGATTTATTCTCGGCCGGGGCAGCCGGCAAATATCCGCACCGGTTCTGGAACGTGTGGGCAAAGAGAATATTATCGTGGTAAGTACATTGGACAAGGTGGGTGCTCTGGAAAGTCTGAGAGTCGATACGGGAGACGAAAGCGTCGATCGGGCCCTGTCGGGAGAGATTCGTGTCGTGATCGGCTATCGCGAGGAAATTGCCATGGAGGTGCGGTTTTGATCGATCTGAGTTCAAACGAAAGCCCCTATCCGCCTTCTCCGAACGTAACAGAAGCATTATCGAAAGATCCGGGGAACCTGAACCGCTATACCGGAGTGGATGAGATCCGTGCGCTAAAGCAATCGCTGGCCGAATATTGCGGGTCGGATCCGGAACGGGTGATTCCGGGCCCCGGGACGGATTATCTATTGGAAAAAGCGATCTGTCGGATGTCGAAAGGCAGAGATGTTGTCGTGATGAACCCTACAACTTTGCGTTGTATCGGGAGTGCGCGGTACGTAGGAAGTCGCGTCGTTCGCAAGCAGTTGATCCCCCCTGCGTTTCGAATCGACTGGACGGCGTTTTCTTCCGGTACCGGTCTCTTTTTGATGGAACATCCCAACAATCCTACCGGTCAAATGCTGATCTCCCGGGAAGAGTTGAAGAAGCTATTGAAAAATGACGACAATCTTGTGATCGTGGACGAGGCCGGGTATGAATACAGCCATCAGACCTTTGCGGATCTGGTTCCGACCTGTCCGAACCTTGCGGTGACGCGCACATTGGACAAAGCTTTCGGGTTGGCCGGGTTGCATATCAGCTGGATGATCGGCGGAGATTATTTCCTGAAAGAATTAAAAACGGCGGACGGACCGATCAGCCGACTTGCATGCAGAGGGGCGCTGGCTGCGGTCGAAGATCGAACGTACGCCTTGGATTGCGCGGCAAGGACAGTCCTCGAGCGGGATCGGCTTGCCGGGGAATTGCTTCAGTTGGGAATGGAGGTTTTCCCCAGCGAGGCGAATTTTCTTCTCGTGCGAACCGAGCAGACCGATTTTGCACTGCGCCTGAAAGAAGCCGGTATCCTGATCAGCGATCTTTCACATACTTGGCTTCCGAACTTTTATCGCATTACTGTGGGGACAAGCGCAGAGAATACGACTTTAGTCGAAGCCATCGGCGCATTCTGATCCCATTGTTTCTCGATCATTTTTCTTTCGCCGCCTGGAAATCTCCGAAATCTTTGCTTAACCCCTCCACTTCAATGATTGGTTTGCTCACTTTTTGATACTCCTTTACAATGTTGATATCCGTGGATGGGCAAAGAAGGATCGCATCATGCGGGCTCTGCCTGTGGTGTTTGCGATAAAACCCCAAGACTGTCGGCGGCCGCCCGCAGAATTTTCAAATGCCGGGGAACAGCCGTTTCTGTGATGTCCAACTTCCTGGCCAGGGCTCCGACACAATAGCTGTAAGAAAGCAGCAGTGTAACGATCCGGTATCGTGTTTCATCTGACAGGATTTTGGATTCGAACGCGATTCAACACATGCTGCAATTCCTTTCTCCTTGAATATTTAAGACTGCAAGGTTAGAATGAAGCAGAACGGGCGCAATCGCACTGTTATAGATCAAGTCGGCTGCTTGCCGATAAGGAGGTTCAACAAAATGGAAGTACATAAGTATCATGCATTGGGAAATGATTATCTGGTCTACGACCCAAAGTTCAATCCGATGGAGTTGAACGAAGAGCGCATCAAACTCATCTGTGACAGGAATTTCGGCGTGGGATCCGACGGGATCCTCTACGGGCCGGAATTCAGAGACGGTAAGCCTGTCGTGCGGATCTTCAATCCCGACGGCGGAGAAGCCGAGAAAAGCGGCAGCGGTGTGCGCATCTTTTCAAAATATTTGAAGGACGCCGGATATGTGACCGAGCAAAAATTTACGCTCATCACCCTGGGCGGAGAGGTCCTGGTGGAGTTTCTGAACGAATCCGGTGACTATTTGAAAGTCCTGATGGGCAAAACCACCTACCGCAGCGTGGAGATCCCTGTGGCCGGACCGGACAGGATGGTCATCGATGAGCCCATGGAATTCAACGGGAACACCTATAAAGTCACTTGCGTTTCTATCGGGAATCCCCACTGCGTGATTCCCATGGAGGAGATCAGCAAAGAGCTGGCCTGCGAGCTGGGGCCCCATGTGGAGCATTCCAAGAACTTCCCCAACAGGATCAATATGCAGCTCCTGGAGGTCCTGGACCGGAGCAACATTCGGATCGAGATCTACGAACGGGGCGCCGGTTATACCCTGGCCTCCGGCACCAGCAGCTGCGCTTCTGCCAGCGCTGCCTACAAGCTTGGGCTCGTGGACCGGAACGTGACCGTGCATATGCCCGGCGGCCAGTTGAAGATCGAGATCCTGCCCGATGAATCGGTATTCATGACAGGTCATGTTCACCGCGTAGGGGTGACTCGATTTTCAGAGGAATTCACCGAGGACCTGGCCGGATTGTAGA
>JAAYDG010000146.1 GCA_012729355.1 Clostridiales bacterium | reverse complement strand
GGATCGATATCCGTAACAGTGATGTGATATTAATAATGGGCAGCAACCCTGCCTCCAACCACCCCATTGCCTTCAAATGGATCACCGCCGCCATGGAAAAAGGGGCCAAGGTGATTTGCGTGGACCCGCGGTTCACGCAGTCGGCGGCAAAGGCGCACATTTACGCACCTCTCCGTTCGGGGACGGATATCGCCTTCCTCGGCGGGATGATCAGGTACATTATCGAAAACAAACTCTACTTCGAGGAGTACGTCAGGAATTACACTAATGCGACCTTCCTCGTGAATCCCGAATTTAAGCTGCCCGGCGACAACAACGGTGTCTTCTCGGGACTTACGGATGGGAAATACGATAAGGCCACCTGGTCATACCAGACCGAAGGGGATGGAAGGATCAAAAAGGATCCCACCATGCAGGATCCCAACTGCGTCTTCCAGCTCATGAAAAAGCATTATTCCCGCTATACGCCGGAGGTCGTCAACAAAATCACGGGGACACCTGTAGACAAATTGATTGAAATCTACAAGATCTACGGTTCGACGGGAACTCCGGACCGGGCAGGAAACGAGCTATATGCCATGGGCTGGACCCAGCATACCGTCGGCACCCAGAATATCCGGACCATGTGCATCATTCAGCTTCTCCTGGGCAACATGGGCATCCCAGGCGGCGGCGTGGCAGCCATGCGTGGCGAGTCCAACGTCCAGGGATCAACGGATCATGGTCTTCTGTTCCACATCTGGCCCGGCTATCTCAACACCCCCAAGGCGTCTCTTGCGACTCTGGCCGCGTACAATGAAAAAGAGACCCCGACAACAAAGGAACCCAACAGTCTCAACTGGCAGAAAAACAAGCCCAAGTATGTAGCGAGTTTTCTCCGGGCCATGTATGGGACGAACGCCTCTCTGGACGAGGCATACAATCTGCTTCCCAAAATCGACGACGGCGCCAACTATTCCTGGCTCAACCTCTTCGATGTGATGTATAAGGGCAAGTTCACGGGATTCTTTGCGTGGGGAATGAACCCCGCATGCAGCGGAGCCCATTCCAACAAGGTCCGCCAGGCATTGACCAGGCTGGACTGGATGGTCAATGTCAATCTCTATGACAACGAGACCGGCTCCTTCTGGCGCGGTCCTGGAATGGATCCGAAAAAGATCAGGACGGAAGTCTTCATGCTGCCCTGCGCCGCCTCAATTGAAAAAGAGGGGAGCATCATCAACAGCGGCCGCTGGAACCAATGGCGTTACAAAGCCATTGATCCTCCGGGCGTCGCTCTTCCTGACGGCGACATATGCTCGGAAATCTATTTCAAGGTCAAAGAACTGTACGAAAAGGAAGGCGGCCCCAACATGGAGGCCATCACGAAACTGAGTTGGAACTACGGTACGAAGACCTTCGACGGCCATTATCACTTCGATCCCCATGCCGTGGCCAAGGAAATCAACGGGTTCTTCCTTGAAGATAAAACGGTGGAAAATCCCACAAAGAAGGGTGAGTT
>JAAYDG010000145.1 GCA_012729355.1 Clostridiales bacterium | reverse complement strand
AGTTTAACCGAACGCCATCCGAGATCGATCGCCTGGTCCAAGGCAGACAGGATCTCCGGTTCCGTCAAATTTTTGTTGATGACGTCCCGAAGCCGTTGCGTACCTGCTTCCGGTGCAAACGTAAGTCCGCTTTTGCGTACGCCTTGAATTTCCTCCAAGACTTGAAAACTGAAATTATCCAGCCGAAGAGAAGGCAGCGAAAGGGAAATCTGCTGCTTTCTGCAATCTTCCAACAATGCAGTGACCAATTCTTCGAACTGAGAATGGTCGGACGTGGACAGGGACAACAACGAAAGCTCATCCTGTCCGCTGCTGCGAAGCTGCCCCACGGCGAGATCACGAATCCTTTCTTTGGTTCGTTCCCTCACGGGCCGGTAAATCATCCCGGCCTGGCAGAAGCGGCACCCTCTGCTGCACCCGCGAAAAATCTCGACAGCTGCCCGGTCGTGTACGATTTCAATAAAAGGAACGATCGTGTCGGTCGGAAACGACACTTCGTTGATATCGGGCAGAATGGCTTTCATCACTCTGTCGGGGGCTCGTTCGTTCCGTTTTTCGTGGCGGAGATAGTGACCGTTTTCGGAATAGACGGGTTTGTAAAAAGCCGGAACATACACGCCGGGAAGCAAACAGATCTCTTCCAGAAACGACTGTTTTGATCTTCCTGATTGCTTCCACAGCCGATGTTTTTCGCAGATTTCCGGCAGCAGTGCTTCACCGTCACCGATCAACACCACATCCAGAAAATCAGCCAATGGCTCGGGGTTGAAAGCACAGGGTCCTCCTGCGATGATCAGGGGGTCCGTTTCGTTTCGCTCATCCCGGCGGATCGGAATTTTTGCCAAGTCCAACATATTGATGATATTCGTGTAAGACAACTCATACTGCAGCGTGAACCCGACGATATCCATTTGGGACAAAGGAGTCTTGGTTTCCAGCGTATAAAGAGGAAGCTCCGCTTTGCGCATTTCTTCCTCCATGTCCGCTGCCGGTGCAAAGACGCGTTCGCAGTACGTGTGGTCGGTCCGGTTCAAATGATGATAGAGGATCTGAAGGCCCATGTAAGACATCCCGATCTCATAGCGATCGGGAAAGCAGAAGGCAAAGCGTGTGTACGCCCCCGCCGGATCTTTCCGAATGCTGTTCCATTCGCCACCGATATATCGCGCAGGCTTTTCGACGCGCAATAATATTGTTTCCAGCTCTCGTTCAAGATCCATATTTCACCTATTCGTCCCAATATTCAAAATCGTAATCAATCACGCGAATCACATCTCCGTCTCGGAGACCCATTTCTTTCAGACGGTCGATGGCGCCCTTTTGTTCGATGTATCTATGCAGATAACGCAAAGATCCGGAATCATTGAAATTCGTTGAATTCAATATCTTTTCCAGTTGTTTTCCGCTCAGAATGTATTGAGACCCCTCTTTACGTATAAAGATCTCCCGATAGTCTTCTTCTTCCTCCGGATGCTTCGGATCATAGAATTCCGGTACTTCGGACGGCTCTTCCAAATCCGTTTTCTGAAGGAGTTTGTACGTTGCGGCCATCAGCGCTTCGATGCCATCTCCGATGGGTGCACAGATCGGATAGACAGTGAGACCTTTTTCGGTGATCGCTTCTTCGAACGCACGATAGACCTCGGGATCGGTCAGATCGGTTTTATTCGCCGCCACGATCTGCGGCTTCTGCGCCAGTTTCTTGCTGTATGCCAGCATTTCTTTGTTGATCCTCTCAAAATCCTTCAGCGGGTCTCGTCCTTCCGATCCCGCCACATCGACTACATGGATCAGCACTTTGGTCCGTTCGATATGCTTCAGAAAATCCAAACCCAGGCCGAGTCCTTGGGAAGCGCCCTCTATCAGACCCGGAATATCCGCGATCACAAACGAACTGTCGAATAGGTGCACGACGCCCAGGTTCGGTGTGGTCGTTGTAAAGTGATAATTTCCGATCTTGGGAGATGCGCTCGTCGCTACGGAAAGAAGTGTGGATTTTCCCACGT
>JAAYDG010000144.1 GCA_012729355.1 Clostridiales bacterium | reverse complement strand
CGGACGCGCCCAAGAAAAAGACCTGGGTCTGCTCCGTATGCCACTATGTCTACGACGGCGACATCCCCTTCGAAGATCTGCCCGACGACTACAAGTGTCCCGTGTGCGGACAGCCGAAGTCGGTGTTTGTGGAAGAAGTGTAAATGCCTTTATCGGAGATCTTTATAAAATATGGGTAAAATATTAAATATTTTACCCATATTTTCTTGTAATGAGAAGAAATTACTCCTATAATAAACACATCTTGAAGGATGCAGGAGGTGAAGCCGATGTGCGATTCTCTGAAAAAATTACCGCCGGGCGTTGAGCTCGAAACAAAACGTGTATTGAAACAATTGGCCGGATCACATCGGGCCTTGGCTGAACTCAAAGGGTTTGCCGATATCATCCCCAATAAAAACATATTGATCAATGCGATAACGATCAACGAGGCAAAAGACAGTTCGGAAATAGAGAACATCATAACGACACACGACGAACTGTATAAAGCGATGAGTAGAGAAAACTACAAGTCGTCTGCAGCAAAAGAGGTCGTGAACTACAGGACTGCTGTCTGGCACGGATATAAACAGATTAAGGAAAAAGAATTTTTGTCAACCAATATGATGATTGAAATACAGGAATTCATCGAGTCCAATCGGGCAGGAGTCAGGAAACTGCCGGGAACCGTATTGAAAAATAAGACTACCGGAGAAGTGATTTACACGCCACCCGGGAGCGAACAAGAGATATTGTCACTTTTAGCGAATCTTGAGGAGTATATCAACAACGACGCTGACTCTGTCGATCCTCTGATTAAGCTTGCCGTGATCCACTATCAGCTTGAATGCATTCACCCTTTTTATGATGGCAACGGAAGGACCGGCAGGATCGTCAATGTGTTATACATGGTTTTAAAAAATCTTCTGGACAGCCCGATTTTGTATTTGAGCAAATTCATCATCATAAACAAAACTGATTATTACAGACTGCTTCAAGAGGTGACAGTTCAGGGACAGTGGGAAGAATGGGTATTGTTTATGCTGAAAGGCATTGAAGAAACGGCGAATGAGACGCTGACGCTGATAAAAAAAATCAACGAATCACTGAAAAACACTGCTGAAGAAATAAAGAATGTGCTTCCGAAAATATACTCGAGAGAATTGGTGGATTTGATATTCTTTGAGTTTTATACGAAGATTCCCTATATTGAACAAGGGCTCGGTGTTTCCCGAAAAACTGCAGCCAAATATTTATCCGATTTGGAAGATGCGGGCTTTTTAGTGTCTGAAAAGGTCGGAAGAGAAAGAATCTATCTCAACAGGGAGCTATTTGGAATCGTAAAGAACGCAGGGGAAAACAGAGGATAGTATCCATGGGACCGGTCTTAAAAACTTTGGAGTGAACTGATATGAATTCCGAACAGTACTTGATATTTTCATTGATCGCCGTCATGCTGATTTTTTTCGTATGGGGAAAATGGGGCTTCCTTTGGAAATCATCGTCGTGTGCGTCGCCACGCCCCTGATCATGATGGTATGGTTGTAGCGCAGTTTCCTATTCCTTTGAATTCTGTTTCCTGCCGGGTCACGCTTCGCTTGACGGCGCCGGTTTTCCCAGCATCAGCCCCGCTGTGAACATGATAACGGTGACGATGACAAAGGTGAACGTATAGCCCAGAGTCTGGATCACGGCGCCTCCGGCGATGGGCAGCAGCACGGCGCCGATGTTCATCGATCCGCGGATGCCCAGGTATTCGGTCCGGTGTGCCGTGGGCGCGATATCCAGGATGTAGGGTTCGAATCCGATGCGGCGGCCGCTTTGGATAAAGCCTGTCAGAAGGAAGACAAAGGAAAAGGCTTCCGGGCCCAGCCGGCTCAAGGCCAGGGCGATCAGTGGAACGGTCCCGCCCACAAAGATACAGGTCTTGATGATCCGGCGGGAATCATAGCGGCTGGCGATATAGGTCCACACGATATTGGAAAGAATGCCGCCGGTGATCTGAAACAGGAGATACCATCCGATATAGCCGCTGTCGACACCCAGGGTATCGATGGCAAAGATCATGTAGAACGGAAGGATCATGACGCTGAAGCTGGTCATATTTTCCACGAGGATGAACCGGCGGAGCGTCTTGTCATTCTTGAGATATTCCGGCACTTTTTTCAGATAATCCAGAAAGCTCAGGGAACCTTCCGCGGGTTTGTCTTCTTCGGGTTCCCGGATGGCGTAGAATCCCAGAGAGGCTACGGTAAGGCCCAAAAATCCGATCAGAAGGGTCAGGCTGTAGTTTGCGGGGAATTCAAGGGCCGAAAAAGAGAAGATCCGGCTGATGATCAGGCCGCCGGCGAAGGCGGCGATGCTGGAGAAAAACTGTTTGATAGCGTACAGACGGGTCCGCTCCCGTGAGGACAGCAGTTTCCCGATGATCTCTGCGTAGGAAATGCCTGCGAAGCCTCCGCTTGCCGAAAAAAGAAAGATCCACACAAAGAAACTGGCGACCACGAACCGGGGCTCGTCGGCGCCGAACTTGTATGTGAAAATCGCCATGCCAAGAAACGCTGCGGCTCGGAGCTGAATGCCCAGGAGCAGGAATTTTTTCTTGTTGGGACGCTTTTTTAGATAGTGGCTAAAGGCCAGGTTGAAGATCAGCGGGGCGCCGATCATGATGGAATACAGGATCCCGAAGACGATTTTGGATTCCGTAAGCGCCGAGACCAGGGCCGGAAACACCGTGTTGTAGTCCAGCATGGACAGGGTGAGCGCCAAAAAGGTGGCGTGCCAGATAAAGGCGAAATAAATGGTCTTTGTGCTTTGTTCTTTCATGAAACGGCCTCCCGGCAAAATTTCCGGAGCGATTGGGCATACTCCTATGATATGATAAGACGAATACAAAATAACGTAAGTGAGAAGGTCACCAAAGGATCGGGAACGGAAAGGAACGGGAAATGGCACAGGCGGATTTTGATCGATTCATCGAAAGCAACAGAGGGGAAATGCTGGAATTTCTTCGGAACCTGGTGGCTTGCGAGCTGCCGTCCAGTGATGCCGTTGCGGGGCAAAATGCACAGGATCTGATCGCTGAATTCCTTTCGGATCTTGGGTTCTCG
>JAAYDG010000143.1 GCA_012729355.1 Clostridiales bacterium | reverse complement strand
GCGGCAGCCATGGCCGCCGCCGCTCTGACGGAAATGGCCGGCGGCGCCCCGGAGCAATCGCTCCACGCCGCAGCCATCGCGATCAAAAATATCATGGGCCTCATCTGCGATCCCATTGCGGGACTGGTAGAGTCTCCCTGTTCCAAGCGGAACGCCTCCGGCGTGCTGAATGCCCTGTCTTCGGCGGACCTTGCCCTGGCCGGCGTGGAGAGCATCATTCCCTTCGACGAAGTGGTGGATGCCATGTATACCGTCGGCCTGGCAATGCATCCGGACTTCAAGGAAACCGCCCGAGGTGGCATCGCCGCCACACCCACAGGCAAAGCTCTGGCTAAAACAATCCGCGGATAACTCCGTCGGCGCTCACATCGATCTTTTCGGCCGCCGGTACTTTCGGCAATCCCGGCATGGTCATGATGTCCCCGGTAAGGGCAACGATGAACCCCGCTCCCGCAGCCACTTTCAATTGGCGCACCGTTACGGTAAATCCTTCCGGTGCGCCTGTTTTTATGGGATCGTCGCTAAAGCTGTATTGCGTTTTGGCCACACACATCGGCAGATGCTCCAAGCCCAGGGCCCGAATAGCTGCCGCCTGTTTTTGCGCAACAGCTGTCAGGCTCACGTCTGCGCCGCCGTAGATCTTCTGCACCAGCGCCCGGAGCTTATCCTCGATCGACGCATCCAGTTCGTAGCAAAAACGAAACTCCCGGGGCGTTTCGCACAAGCGGCAGACCTCCTCGGCCAGCCCGACGCCCCCCGCTCCGCCTTTGGCCCACACCTCCGACAACGAAACGTTCACATCCAGCGCCCGGCAAGCGCTGATGATGGCTTCCAGTTCTTCCGTCGTGTCGTCGGGAAAACGATTTACCGCCACGACCACGGGGAGTCCGTAGACATCTCTGATATTGGATACATGCCGAATCAAATTGGGCATCCCTTTTTCCAGCGCCGGAAGATCCGGCAGGCTCAGTTGAGTTTTCTCAACGCCCCCGTGCAGTTTAAGCGCTCGCACTGTGGCCACCACAACTACAGCCGAGGGCTCCAATCCACCGGCACGGCACTTGATATCCAGGAATTTTTCCGCCCCGAGATCCGCGCCGAAGCCTGCTTCGGTCACGGCATAATCAGCAAGCTTCAGAGCCGCCCGGGTGGCGATCACCGAATTGCACCCGTGGGCGATATTGGCAAAAGGCCCTCCGTGGATGAACACCGGTGTCCCCTCCAGGGTCTGGACCAAGTTGGGTTTCACCGCATCCTTCAGAAGGGCGGCCATGGCGCCCTGGGCTTTCAAATCGCCGGCTGTTACGGGTTTTTCATCAAAGGTGTATCCCACAATGATCTTGGCAAGACGTTCTTTCAAGTCGCTGATGTCGGCGGCCAGGCACAGTACCGCCATGATCTCCGAGGCCACGGTGATGTCGTAGCCGTCCTCCCGGGGCGTTCCGTTCACCCGGCCGCCCAGACCGTCCACCACGAACCGCAACTGACGGTCGTTCATGTCCACACAACGGCGCCAGGTGATGCGCCGGGGATCGATATTCAAGGAATTTCCGTGGTAAATATGATTGTCCAACATGGCGGCCAGAAGATTGTTGGCCGCTCCTACAGCATGAAAGTCGCCGGTAAAGTGCAGATTGATGTCTTCCATGGGCACCACCTGCGCCCAGCCGCCTCCGGCGGCACCGCCCTTGATTCCGAATACCGGCCCCAGAGACGGTTCACGAAGCGCACCCACCACCCGTTTTCCGATACGGGCGAGGGCATCGACCAGTCCGATGGTCGTAGTGGTTTTTCCCTCTCCGGCGGCCGTAGGCGTAATGGCCGTCACCAGGATCAGCTTGCCTTCCTTGCGGTCAGGTAGCAGCAGCGGATCCACCTTCGCTTTGTACTTTCCGTACTGTTCCAAAGCGTTTTCCGGTATATCCACTTGATCTGCCACCTTCGTGACAGGCTCCATCCGGATGCTCTGTGCGATCTCAATGTCGGTCTTCATGCTGTTCCCCTTTCGTTACTTTGTCTACAGCGTTCTCCAGCAAAGGATATT
>JAAYDG010000142.1 GCA_012729355.1 Clostridiales bacterium | reverse complement strand
GATCTACACTTCCGCAGACTATAAGTACGTAAAGAAGATCGCCGAGCAATCCCAGACCGGAGCCGCCACGACCATCATCAGCGGACTGGGTGTAGGCATGCTGTCCACTGTGTACCCCATCCTGATCATTGCGGTCGGAATCCTGATCGCCAATGCGGCAGCCGGCTTGTACGGCATCGCTTTGGCCGCCGTGGGGATGCTCTCCACCGCGGGGATGACGATCGCCGTGGATGCGTACGGACCGGTATCGGATAACGCCGGAGGAATCGCAGAGATGGCCGAACTGCCTCCGGAAGTCCGCAAGATCACCGATACGCTGGATTCCGTGGGGAACACGACTGCTGCCATCGGAAAAGGCTTTGCGATCGGTTCGGCTGCTCTCACGGCGCTGGCGCTGTTTGCATCTTACTCTCAGGTGGTCGGCCTGTCGGTCATCGATCTGCTGGATCCTTTCGTCATAGCGGGATTGTTCATCGGCGCGATGCTTCCTTTCATGTTCTCGGCGCTGACAATGAACTCTGTCGGGAAAGCGGCCAATCAGATGATCGAAGAAGTCCGCAGGCAATTTCGGGAAGATTCCGGGATCATGGCCGGAACATCCAAACCGGATTATGCCAGGTGTGTGGATATTTCCACAACTGCCGCATTGAAGGAAATGGTCATCCCCGGGCTGATGGCTGTCGTTGCGCCTTTGGCTGTGGGCATCATCATGGGGCCTGCCGCTCTGGGCGGCATGCTGGCCGGCGCAGTATCCGCAGGAGTTCTCCTGGCAATCATGATGGCCAACGCAGGCGGCGCCTGGGACAATGCCAAGAAATACATCGAAGGCGGCGCTTACGGCGGCAAGGGAAGCGAGACCCACAAAGCTGCAGTCGTCGGCGATACCGTGGGAGATCCGTTCAAGGATACCTCCGGGCCCTCGATCAACATTCTCATCAAACTGATGACCATCGTTGCCGTCGTGTTTGCCCCGCTGTTCATTGCCGTAGGCGGATTGCTTCTGTAGCAACGCTTCTGTCTGATGTGTCAAAGCCCGCCGAAAGGTTCGCTCCTTTCGGCGGGTTTCTGTTTGCTGATCCGGTCGGGCGGATGCGCTGGACATTTTGCATAAAAACTTGTATAATATCATCGATGATTATATTGTACAAGAGTGATAGGAGAAATCGATGTTTGGAGCAATCATAGGCGATATCGTCGGATCGGTGTATGAATTCAACAATGTCAAGAAAAAGGATTTTCCTCTGTGGAAAAAAAGCAGTCATTTCACCGATGATACCGTAATGACGTGCGCAGTCTGCGCCGCTCTTCGGGAATATAAAAAAGACAAAACGAAGAGCGTTCATGCGCTCCTGATCAATTATATGCGAGAAATCGGACGGGAATATCCCTTCTGCGGATACGGTACCCGTTTCAATCAATGGCTGATGTCCGAAGAACCCAAGCCCTACAACAGCTATGGAAACGGGTCGGCTATGCGCGTGTCGGCTGCGGCATGGCTGGCCGACAGTATGTCGGAGGCCAAGGAACTGGCAGTCTATACGGCCGAAGTTACGCACAACCACGTCGAGGGAATCAAAGGCGCCGTCGCTGTGGCGGAGGCCATCTATATGGCGCGGCAGAACTGCACGAAAGAGCAGATCAAGAAACACCTGAGCCAGTATTACGATCTGGAGTTTACGCTGGACGCGATCCGCGAAGACTATCAATTCGACGAGACGTGTCAGGGTAGCGTTCCCCAGGCGATCGTGGCGTTTCTTGAAGGGACGGATTTTGAAGATGTGATCCGAAACGCGGTCTCCATCGGCGGAGACAGCGATACCATAGCAGCCATTGCCGGAAGCATTGCGGAACCGTTTTTCGGGATTCCGGCCCGGTTGAAGGCAAGAGCGCTGAACATTCTGGATCCGCTGCTTAAAAAAGCGCTGGGGATCCTGGACTGAGAGAGAACGATGCGATGCGCCGCCGATGCGAAACAGAAGCCTTTATCGATGGCCGGAAACATTACAGCAGGGCTTTGCGCCCTGTTGTTCTTCATTGCGCTGGGACTTGCGACCGTATTGCTTTTCCGGCCGTTTTACTATTTTGAAATAGACTTTTTGAATATTTCCGAGACGTCCGGTTTTTCCAGAGAAGAGATCATGCTCAATTACGATGCGCTGATTCGGTGGTGCATGCCCTGGACGCGGACCTCCTTTTCCCTTCCCACTTTCCCGTCTTCCGTCGATGCAATGTTTCACTTTAAACAGGTCAAATCGGTATTTCGCATCGTCTGGATCCTGGGGCTGTTCGGAGGACTTGCTTCGCTTCTCCTCTTGTTTCGGGGCGTTCGATGCGGAGACAAAGCCAGATTTCGCATTGCGGGACGAACGGTTCTTACCGTCCCGTTGCTCCTGGGTCTTTGGGCGGCTGCGGACTTCAACCGCGCATTCGTCCTGTTCCACGAGTGGATCTTCCGCAACGAATATTGGATTTTCGACTATCGTACCGATCCGGTGATCCTGATTCTGCCCGAAACGTTTTTTAAGCATGGTTTCAGCCTGATCATGCTCATTGTTGCAGCAGGTGCCGTCCTGCTGATGAGACTTGGAAGAAAGACCGATTTGTGATACTCTAAACAGGACAACGATCGTCGAAAGGACATCAGAAGATATATCACGAAAAGTTGTACGACTTAGGAGGAATTCCATGGAACAAAACACGAAAGACAGAATCTACGCTCGGCTGAAAGAGATGGCAGCCATCGACAGTGTCAGCTATTCGGCAAAAGAAAATGCCATGGCGGAGTATGTGCAGTCATTCTTTGCCGAGATTCCTTATTTTCAAGAACATCCGGACCAGTTCGGCGTGCATCCGATCCCGAACGATGCGTTTGGCCGCACCGTACCCTATGCGTTGATCCTCGGGAACAGTCCCAATACGGTGGTGTCCATGGGGCACATGGACGTAGTGGGCACCGAGAGCTACGGCGAACTGGCTCAGCAGGCCTTCCAGATCGGAGAAGAACTGGAGAAGGCCCTGGCCCGGCAGGATCTTTCGCCGGAAGCCCGGGCGGAACTGGATTCCGGGGAGTGGATCTGGGGACGGGGCGTCGCCGACATGAAGGGAGGCGTCGCTCTCCATATGGCTTTATTCGAAGAATATGCCGCTCTTGCGCAAAAGGGTGCATTGCCGGGCAATCTGCTCATGGCCGTCGTTCCCGACGAAGAATCTTATTCGGCGGGCATGCGGGCTGCGGCGGGATTGATCCGCCGGTTAAAGGATCAATACGGACTGGATCTGAAAATGGTCGTGGATCCGGAACCCACCAACGAACGGAACGGCGCTCAGATCATGTCCATCGGATCCGTGGGCAAGATCATGCCGGTGGTCATGGTACAGGGTGTAACTGCCCACATAGGACATAGCTTTGACGGAATCACGCCTCTGGGCATCCTGACCGAGATCTATCAAAAGACGAACAGTTCTCTGGAATTTTCCGATCGATACAAGGATGAAGCCACCATTCCCCCTTCGTGGCAATATCTGCGGGATATGAAGGAACTCTACGACGCTTCGCTCCCCTTCCGAGCCGCAGGGTATTTTACGGTGCTTACTTTTGATACCACGCCTCAGCAGATCATGGACAAGCTCAAGAAAATCGCTGCAGAAGCGTTGACGAACAACGTCAAAATGTTGGACGGTGTGTATCAGGAGTACAAGAAGAGGGACAAGTTTGCCCAAAAAGAAGGGATCCGATATAAGACCGCTGTTTATTCCTTCGAAGATCTGGTCAGCGAGCTCAGAGAAAAGGATGCGAAAAGTTTTGATGCATATTATACAGAGATCTATCAGGAGATCGGCCGTCGGGTCATGCAGGGCGCGTTGAATTTTCCGGAGGCCACGCTTAAGATGATGGAGGCAGTCCTGAAATACGCCGAAATCAAGCACCCGGTCGTATTGTTGGGGTTTGCGCCGCCGTATTATCTGCCCATCCACAGCGACTTGATCGAAGGGAAAGAAGATACGGGAAGCAATGCCTATGCGGTCGTCAAGAAATCAGCCGAAGACGGTTTCGGGCAGAAGATGGACTACGAAAACTATTTCATGGGCATTTCCGACGCCAGCTACTGCGGGATCGACCATCCCTTCGACTATACGAAATTCTCCGCGAACACGCCTATGTGGGGAGACCTGTACAGTCTTGACTTCGAAGCGATCGAAGAGATCGGCATTCCCGCAGTCATTTACGGGCCAATCGGGAAGGAATACCACCAGTGGACGGAACGTGTGAATAAAAAAAGTCTGCTTGAGGTCGTTCCCGCCGTTACGAAAGAATTGTTCGACTATCTCTGGAAACTCTAGCAGGAGTGCTTTATGCCATTCTTTGACAATAATACAATAACTGAATTAACGAATCATGCGTTCGCGGCCTTGCTGATTCTGGTCATCGGCATTGTTGCGATCAAGATCTCGACAAAGCTTTTTTCCGGATATTTAAGGAAGACCCGCATCGATCCCATGTTCCACAAGTTTTTCGGCAATATCCTCAAAGTCGCCCTGTGGTCGATCCTGATGATTACCCTGCTGGACTCCATGGGAATCAAAGTGACTTCCTTGCTGACGGTCTTTGCTGCGGCCGGTGTGGCCGTAGCAATGGCACTCAAGGACAGTCTGGGAAATTTCGCCGGGGGAATCCTGATCATGTTCACGAAGCCCTTCACCAAAGGAAACTTTGTGGAATGCTGCGGTGTTTCCGGTATGATCGAGAGCATTGATCTGCTGTACACCACGATCCTGACCATCGATAACCAGGTGGTGACGATTCCCAACGGCCAGTTGACCAACAGCACCATTACCAACTATTCCAAGCAAGAAACCAGACGGCTTACATTGAACATCAGAATTGCCTACGAGGCCGATATCGAGACAGCACGAAAAGCGTTGCTGGATATGCTGGCGAAAGACAGTCGGATCTTGCCTGATCCGCCGCCGTACTGCGTGGTTGACGACTACGGAGACAGCTCGGTCAATTTGGTTCTTCGGGCTTGGTGCAAGACCTCGGAATTCTGGGATATCAGATGGGATACACTGAACATCGTGAAGGATACACTTAAGGATGCCGGTGTCACCATTCCTTTCCCGCAATTGGATGTGCAAATCAAAAATGAAGGGAAGGTATAGCCATGGCACTGGTATCAATGAGAGAAATGCTGGAAAAGGCCGACGCAGAAGGATATGGCGTCGGCAATTTCGATGTGTTCAACCTGGAATTGCTGAAAGGCGTCATGGAGGCCCAGCAGGCGCTCAGGGCGCCTGTCATACTGGCCTACGGCCCTCCCTTCGAGGCGTTTTCACCGATGCGGCATTTTGCAAAGCTGATGCGTTCCTATGCGGAGGAGACCGATCTTCCCGTTGTGATCCATCTGGATCACGCCAACACCTTTGAACAGGTGAAGCTGGCCGTTGAGGCGGGCTTCACCTCCGTGATGATCGACGCTTCGGCGTTGCCCTTCGAAGAGAATATTCAAAAGACCCGGGAAGTGGTGGCCTTCTGCAGACCTCTGGGGATCCCTGTGGAAGCAGAGTTGGGGCACGTTGGAGATGAAGGCATGTCCGATCTGTCAAATTACGGGTTTACGGATCCTTCGCTGGCCGCCGAATACGTGAAACGGACGGAAATTGACGCGCTGGCCGTAGCCATCGGCAATGCCCATGGCGTCTATCAGCGAAAACCGGAGATCCGTTACGAGGTGCTGGATGCCGTGCGGAAGGCCGTGAGCGTTCCGTTGGTGCTTCACGGCGCATCGGGGATCCCGGACCAGGATATTCGCCGCTGCACAGAGTCGGGCATCACGAAGATCAACATCCATACCGAGCTGCTTCTTTCCGCGGTAGAGAGTTTTACCCGGGACATCAAAGCCGGCGCCAACTATTATACGATCTTTGAGAATCACGTAAAAGCTGTCAGAGATCGAACAGAAGAAAAGATCCGCCTGTTCGGAAGCCAGGGAAAGGCATAGGAGGCTGCATTGAAGCAAGGGACGGCAATTTGTTACGGACTGGCGGTTTGCGACGTGCTCATACCCGGTATTTCGAGGGATGCTTTTCATGCTGAGACAACGCGTATTCCCAGCTTTTCATACAATACGGGCGGAGATGCCATCAACGAGGCGATCACGCTGGTCAAGCTGGGGCATCAGGCGCGCCTGATGAGCCTGGTTGGCAGGGACTTGTTTGGGGATTTTATCCTGCAGCAGGGAGCGCAGGCAGGCGTGGACATGGGCGGCGTAGGGCGACATCCCAATCTGCCTACCACGGTCTCACTGGTCTGCATCCATCCCGACGGCGAGAGAAGCTTTATCATCAATCACGGCGCTGACAATGCTTTGTCCGAGGACTGCATCGACTGGACTGCGCTCAAGGATGCAGACGTGGTATCGGTGGGCAGCGCATTTTCCTGTGCGGGACTGACCCGGGCGCTTCCAAAGCTTTTGCGCGTTGCCAAAGAAAACGGGACCACCACTTGCGTGGATGTGATTCGCGGTCCGGATGGCGCGACAAAGGATGATATGGAGGCCTTTCTGCCTTATACGGATTATATTTTCCCCAATTATGATGAAGGATGCTGGTTCAGCGGGGAAACCGAATTGGACCGCATCGCTCGCTGTTTTATCGGCATGGGCGCCCGTCATGTGGTGATCAAGGCCGGAAGAGAAGGCTGTTACCTCTTTGACAGTGCCGGGAGACAGGACCATATTCCCGGATATGCTGTTGAGGATGCCATTGACACGACCGGAGCGGGCGACAATTTTGCCGCCGGCTTCATAGCTGCGCTGATGGAAGGGAAAGCTCCGGAAGACTGCGCGCGGTTTGCCAATGCAGTGGCGGCCTGTTCGGTTCGGTATGTGGGGGCATCCGGGCTGACCGGAAGAGCCGAAGCGGAAGCGCTCCTGGCACGATAAGAGGAGAGACAATATGTACAGCATCTTATGTTTCGGAGATTCCAACACCTACGGAATGGTGCCGCTGGAGAACGGCAGGCTCCCTTACGGACAGCGCTGGCCGGGCAGACTGGCCGCCATGCTGGGGACGGAATATCTGATCATCGAAGAAGGGATGATCGGACGCACCTGTGCCATCGACGACGATATCAAGCCCGGGCGCAATGCCATGGAATACATTTATCCCTGTCTGATGTCCCACTTTCCCCTGGATTTGATCATCGTGATGCTGGGCACCAACGATGTAAAGTCGAGATATCGTCTTACGGCCGGTGAAATACAAATGGCGATGAGAGTGTTACTGCATAAGATCGACGATGTCATGCGATGGATGTCGACGGATGCGGAAATTCTACTGGTTGCCCCGGTCCCCTTGCAGGAGAACATGCCTCCGGATTGCGAACTGGATGCTGCATCGGTGCAAAAAACCAAGGAATTGGCCGAATTGTACAGAGAATTGGCCGAGGAAAGAAACATTCATTTTGCCGATGCCGCCACCTGGGTAGACCCGCGAAACACGCAACCGGACGCTTGTCATTACGACGCGGAAGGATGCCGCCAGTTTGCCGAAGGAATCCACCCTGTGATCCTGGACATTCTCAAAGACAAAAAACCGCACCATGCTTAGGAGGCAGTATGAGGAATGGATGAACCAAATACGGGCATAAAGGCGTTTGTCGCGCGAAAAGGTGTTACGCTCTCGGCAAAGGTCTATTTTGTGGATGCGATGGGATCTATGGCTTTCGGGCTCTTTGCATCGCTTTTGATCGGCACGATCTTCAACACGCTGGCCGGAAAGATCGGCTGGCCTTGGCTGAGCGAGGTGGCCGGGTATGCCACCGGCGCCACCGGAGCAGCCATGGCAGTAGCCATCGGGTACTCGCTCAAAGCGCCTTCGTTGGTATTGTTTTCGCTCTGTGCGGTAGGAATCGGCGCCAATGCGCTGGGCGGTCCTTTGGGTACGCTGCTTTCCGTGATCGTGGCTGCAGAACTTGGAAAACTCATATCGAAAGAGACGAAGGTGGATATTCTGCTGACACCGACTGTCACCATCGTTTCCGGCATTGCGGTGGCTGTGCTCATCGGACCCGGTGTATCGGCGATCATGACGGGATTCGGCAGCATGATCATGCAGGCGACGATCCTACAGCCTTTCGGGATGGGCATTTTGGTGGCGGTTCTTGTGGGGATCGCTCTGACGCTGCCGATCAGCTCCGCTGCGATCTGCGCCACACTGGGACTGGTCGGACTGGCCGGAGGGGCTGCAACCGCAGGCTGCTGTGCCCAGATGATCGGGTTTGCCGTGATGAGTTTCCCGGAAAACCGGTGGGGAGGAATCCTGGCACAGGGATTGGGTACATCCATGCTTCAGATGGGCAACATCGTCAAGAATCCGAGGATCTGGATCCCTCCCACATTGGCCGGCGCTGTAACGGGACCTGTTGCAACTTGCATCTTTCAAATGGAAAACGGTGTGGCGGTCGCTTCGGGCATGGGGACCTGTGGGCTGGTGGGTCCGATCGGCGTGTATTCCAGCGAATGGTTTTCCCGGGCAGGCAGCATGGGCTGGCTGTCGATTCTGATGGTCTGCATCGTTTTGCCCGCCGTCGTGACGCTGCTGATCGCCTATCCGCTCCGCAAGATCGGCTGGATCCGCCCCGGCGATCTGAAACTTGAATTGTAAAAGCAAGAGGGCAGCCGAAGGCTGCCCTCTTGCAGCCAGGAGTGAAAAATGAAAGAGTATCAAAAATTGCAGAACGGAAGTGACATTCGGGGCGTCGCACTCCCGGAAAAACAGGATCAATCCGTTCATCTTAGTGCGGAAGCGGCATCTGACCTTACCCGCGCCTTTGCTGCCTGGCTGGAGCAAAAGACAGGCAGGTCCATGGAAACGCTCACGATTGCCGTCGGCAGAGATTCCCGTCTTTCCGGCCCGATGCTGTCTCGAATCGTGTGCGATACGCTCCAAGCATGCGGGGTTCGTGTACTGGATTGTGCCATGGCTTCGACGCCGGCGATGTTCCTGTCCACGGTCTTTCCGGAGACCGCAGCGGACGGTGCCGTGATGATCACGGCCAGCCATCTCCCGCGGGATAAAAACGGATTTAAGTATTTCTCGGCCGAAGGCGGACTGAATCAGGAAGACATTTCATCCATTATCGAATCCGCATCCACGCTCCCGGATGCGGGAAATGAAGACCCGAAAGGAACGTGCACCCCCTGCGGCCTGATGACGTATTATGTGGAACATCTGAAACAGATCATTTGTCGCGGACTGGACAGCCGGCCGGAAGACAGTCCGCTGCAAGCATTGCACGTGGTCTGCGATGCCGGAAACGGTGCCGGAGGCTTCTATGCGACGCACGTCCTTCAGCCCTTGGGCGCGGACATCTCCGGAAGTCAATTTCTGGAACCCGATGGGAATTTCCCCAATCATTCTCCCAACCCGGAAGATCGGGCAGCGATGGATTCGGTTTCTTCGGCGGTCTGCCGGGTGGGCGCAGATCTGGGAATTCTTTTCGATACAGACGTGGACCGGACTGCCGCCGTAGATGGCCGGGGCAGAAAAATCGCAGGGAATCGCATCGTGGCTTTGGCCGCGGCACTGATCCAGCCCCGCAAAAAGGGTAGTATCGTGGTGACCGACAGTGTCACCAGCGATCAACTGAAACTGTTTTTGGAAGAGGAACTGCAGTTTGAGCAGTTCCGGTATAAAAGGGGATATCGGAATGTGATCAATCGAGCGTTGGAACTGAACAAGGAAGGAAAAGACTGTCCGCTGGCGATCGAAACTTCCGGTCATGCGGCATTCAGGGAAAACTACTTTCTGGATGACGGCGCCTATCTGGCGGCAAAGATCGTGATCCGGGCGGCCCGTCTGAAAAAAGAAGGGAAGGGAATCGATTCCGTGATTGCGTCTCTGGGAGAACCCACCGAAGCTGTGGCATTCAGGATCCCCGTCCAGGCGGAAGGCTTTTCCGGATATGCGGACGGGATTCTTCATGAATTGAAGGGTTTGATCGCTTCCGGAGAATGCATACCGGAGAATCCTTGCAACGGTCGATGCCGTTGCGGTATGACACTGGCGGAACCCAACTACGAAGGGATCCGGGTCGCCTGCGATGAACAAAACGGAAACGGATGGTTTCTTCTTCGAAAATCCCTCCACGAACCCCTCATGCCATTGAACATCGAAAGCAATCAAGCCGGCGGCTGCGGAATCATTGCGGGGAAAATCGCGGATCTGCTCGGCATTTATTCCGCTTTGGATCTGACGGCTTTACGTGGGGAAGAAGCGGGAGAGGTTTGATTGCGTCTCGGCGAAAAACAATTCCGGTTCGCTGCGGTGCGTCAGCGTACGTTCCAGCATGCGGACGTGAGACAGAAATCCCAAGTCGGTAAACTGTTTCGCGCCGACAGGACACTGCCTGATGCAGGCACAGCACTTGATGCATTTCCCTGTTACAGCGGAGACATCTTCGCAGTCGATGGCGCCCGTGGGGCATATCTGTGCACAATGCTTGCAGTCGATGCATTCCGACGATGTGAACGGAACTGCCTTCAAGAAGCGAACCGGATCTCCCTGTTCGTTCACCGGTTGATAATACCCGCCGTGAGGATAGGGTATCCCGGGCACTTGCACGGGTGCCGGGAGAGGTTCGTTCCGTGCGATCGCCGCAATGCGCCGGCCGAATTCTTTGGCCGCAGCCAGGTCTTTTTCGTCGGGCCGTCCCGTGCCGATCCAGGAGGAGAAAGAATGCTCTCCCACAAAGGCTGCAGCCGCCACGGCCAGGGCGCCGCTGCGGACCAGGAGATCCCTCAGCTCGATCAATGCGTCCTCGTAGCAGCGCCCTCCGTATAATATCAAGGGAACGGCTTTCGCCCCGTTCCCCTTTGTTTTTTCCAAGTACGGCAGCAGCAGATTCGGGATCCTGCCTGCCGATACCCATGTGCCGAACAGGATGAATTCTTCCGGTCGAAACACCAGAGGCTTTTTTCTGGCTTTCGGAAGCGTAAAATCGGTTTCATTCCAAGGGAGGTCCAGGCAGCGGGCAACTTCGGCGGCAACAGTCCGGACCACCTTTCGCGTGGTCCCGTTGGCGGAATAATAAACAGCTCGTATGTATCGAATATCCATGTCTTAAGGATACCACAGAAGAGAAAAAAAGAAAATCCGCTTGACCTTTACGCAACGGTAAGGTTTATTCTTAGGACAGGAGGAACGAATCATGGAGTACACCATCGGCAAACTGGCGAAGTTGGCGGGACTGACGACCCGGACCCTGCGGTACTACGATCAAATTGACCTGCTGAACCCCTCAAAGACCGCTGACAACGGATACAGGATCTATACGAAAAGAGATGTGGATCGGTTGCAGCAGATCTTGTTTTTCCGAGTCTTGAAAATCAGTCCCGAAGTCATTCGGGGCATTCTGGATTATCCGGACTATGATGCACTGTCGGTGCTGGAGACCCACCGGGCGGCTCTGAGGGAGCAGCGGGAGCAATTGGAGGAGATCCTGGAAAATGTGGAAAAGACCATCGCCAAGATGAAAGGAGAATATCAGATGACAGATCAGGAAAAATTTAAAGGATTGAAAGAAAAGCTCCTGGAAGAGAACCAGGAAAAGTACGGGAAAGAATTGATGGAAAAATACGGAGAAAAGCAACTGAAGAAGGCAAACGAACGATTTTCATCCCTGACACAGGAAGAGTTCGAAAAAGCGGAAAAATTGTCCGAAGCGTTCACCGAGGCGCTGAAGGGCGCCGCTGCCTGCGGGGATCCGGCTTGCGCGGAGGCCAGGGAAGCCTGCAGCATCCACCGGGAATGGCTGGCGCTATATTGGGGAAAGAGCGGTCTGACGCCTGTGACCCATCTGAATCTGGCGGACATGTACTGCAGCGATGCCCGCTTTGCGGAAAACATGGAAGCGTTGGCCGAAGGACGGGCGGAGTTTTTCCGAAAGGCGCTGATATTGTATTACGACCTCTAAAGGGAGGAACGAAACGGGTGCGGGCCTGCAGTCCGCACCCGTTTCGTTTTTCCGGAATCGTTTCCGCGCATTACGTGACAAACCTCACTTCCAGCTTATCGGGCCTGGAGTAGCTTTCCGTATATTCCACGATCCTTCCTTCCGCATCGAATCCGAGGATCTCGATTCGATTGACGATGCGTTCTTCTCCCAACTGCAGATATCCCGCAATTTTCGTCCCTGCTTCCACCATCATCATCGTCTCCCGGAAATTGCAGGGAAGATGATCCTGGGAAGCCATGTAATCGTAAAGGGAAACCCGTTCGAAATTGTAGTCCTGGATTTCCGGAAAATATCGCATCGGCACATAGGTATATTCGATTGCCAAGGGTTCTTTGTTTCCGTAACGAATCCGGTGAAGGCCGAATATAGGGTCTTTGACAGAGAGGTGAAGCCGTTCCGCAAAGTAGTTATGTCCTTCCAGGATGCCGGTGCCCAGCACTTTACTGGAAATTTCGATGCCGAAATTTCGGACCAGAGCAGTGAAACTGGCGTTTTCGGATTCGTTGAGCACCCCAAAGGCGACTTTGTTGTAATCCGGTTTCTTGACAAAAGTGCCCCGGCCTTGGATCCGGATCAGATATCGCTGTTTCACAAGTTGATCGATGGCGTTGCGCACGGTCTGTCGGCTGACGCCGTATCGAAGGGCCAGACTGCGCTCGCTGGGGATCACTTCTCCGGGCAGCAATTCGCCGCTTTGGATCTGGGTGATGAGCATCTCCTGCAGCATTCCTGCCGAAATCGTGTTTGCGGACATTTACAGCGCCTCCTTTCGCAGAAAAACGAAACGTTCGATGCGGAGGATATTTTCAAAGAAGACCAGGAGCTGGCCCTTGTGGTCGTATACCATTCCCTTGTGTTTCATCAGCGGGCTTCCGGCCGGCAGCCTCAGAAGCTTGGATTCGTTATCGTTGGCATAGACCAGAGTGATTTTTTGATTGTTTCCGGCGATCCCGTGATTTGTTGCCGATACGATAAATTCCGCAATGTTTTGACTTTTCAGATCCGACGTCTTTAGGTCCGGAAGCACTTCTTTCAGCAGATAATACGTTTCGACGGCGATGACAGTCTTCTCTTCCAGGCAGAGTCGAACGATACGGTGCAGCGGCGTATTCCGGGGGATCAGCATCTTGCCGGACAGACGTTCGTCGGCAAGGACGCTGCTTGCTTCCTGAATCTTGTACTTGACGTGCGGATCTTCGATCGTCGGCGTCTCCGCAAAAAAATTGACGGATTTGACGATGCGGGGCCGCGCCATAAAATATCCTTTTCGTTCTTCCGAAACGATCACGCCTTCCTGAATTAATTCGTTGAGAGCCTCTCGAATGGTTGCCCGCTGGACCCCGAAAGTTTCGGCCAATATGCGTTCGGAAGGGAGCTTGTCTCCCGGAAGATATCGTTGCGTCCGCAGCATGTAATGCAATTCTTTGGCCAGAACGATGTTCAGTGTAAGCAGGCTCTTTCGCATGATTCCATGCCTCCTTCCGATTTGCGGGAATATCGATCGATACCATCATAGCTGAATTTCCGCTTCGCGTCAAAAGAAAATTGTCGGATCTGGTATAGTAAACCTGTCAATTGGTCTCAAGCAATACAACAGAAAATTTCGTCGCACATGAAAACCGCAAAAGAGAAAAACCTTGAAAATCACGGTTTTTTAGAAAATACTGTTTTCGTGCATTGAAAAACCGATCTACGTTTGGTATAGTGAGTTTGCTCGATTTGTTGTCGTAAGAACGTCATCCGGGAGGAAGTATGTCTGATTCGATCGTGTCGCTTCAGGGCGTGCACAAAAAATTCGGGAAAAATACGGTGGTGCGGGATATGAACCTGGATATCCTGGAAGGAGAATTTCTGACGTTGCTGGGACCCTCCGGATGCGGGAAAACGACCACGCTTCGTATGATTGCAGGATTTGAGGAGACCTCCGCCGGCAGCATCACGGTCCAGGGGGAGAGCGTGGAGAACAAAGAGCCGTATCAGCGAGACGTAAACACGGTGTTTCAGAACTATGCCTTATTTCCCCACATGACGGTGTTCAACAATGTGGCCTACGGACTGACGATCCGAAAAGTGCCCAAGGACGAGATCGCTTCCCGTGTGGGAGCCATGATCGAGCTTGTTCAACTGAAAGGATACGAATCTCGAAAACCCGATGAACTGTCCGGCGGACAGAAGCAACGGGTCGCCATCGCCCGGGCGCTGATCAACAACCCGAAAGTGCTGTTGCTGGACGAGCCGCTGGGCGCGTTGGACCTGAAACTTCGCAAGCAGATGCAGGTGGAATTGAAGCGATTGCAGAAGCGCCTTGGCATCACTTTTGTTTACGTGACCCACGACCAGGAAGAAGCACTGACCATGAGTGATCGAATCGCCGTGATGCGGGAGGGCGTCATTGAACAGTTGGGGACACCCACAGATATCTATGATTATCCCCGAACTCGTTTTGTTGCCGGATTCATCGGAGAATCCAATCTGTTCGACGGAACCGTGAAAGGTGTGGAGGATGGGATCCTGCAAGTGAAGACCGAAGCGGGCAATCTCCTGGTGTCCGGGCGGAATTTTGAGGTGGGAGAACGGCTTCACATCTCGATTCGGCCCGAATACGTGGAATTCTCCAAAGAACCGGTGGAGGGATTTGATGTGCCGGGGCGGGTCAAGGATTTCATCTATATGGGCACAGTGGTCAAAACGGCTGTGGACCTGAAGAACGGCCAGGAAATCAAATACTCCAGATTCGAACAGGATCAGACGATCCGGGCCAACGACAGCATTTATCTGTACTGGAAGCCCGCAAGAGCCGTCGCCATCAAGTGGGGCGCAATAGAGGAGGAGCGTTATGAAGAAGAAAAATAGGCTCCCGGCCTTGGCTATGGCCGGACCGGTATCGGTATGGATGATCCTATTTGTCACTATCCCTATGTTCTTCATCATTTTTATCAGCTTTATGTCCAGAGGTATTTTCGGAGATGTGGTATACGATCCGTCCATGGAAAGCTATCTGACGTTGCTGGACAGCACGTACTTCAACGTGATCTCCAAGTCGTTGAAGGTCGCCGCATTCACCACGCTGGCCTGTCTGGGCCTGGGCTATCCGTTTGCCTATTATATTGCCAAGCGCCCCAAGGATCAGGCGGCGAAATACATTACACTCATTATGATCCCTTTCTGGACCAATACGCTGATGCGTCTGAACAGCTGGCTTCTTCTGTTCCAGACCAGCGGTCCAGTGAACAATTTTCTTCAAAATTCGGGCATCACGGATGCACCCGTCCGGTTTGTCTACACCGACGAACTCGTAGCCCTCGGTATGGTTACGAGTATGCTGCCCTTTGCCGTATTGCCGATGTACAGCTCCATCGAAAAGCTCAACAAGTCTCTGCTGGAGGCATCCGCCGATCTGGGTGCCGATGCAAAGACGACCTTCCAAAAAATAACTCTGCCACTCACGTTCCCGGGAATTTTCTCGGCGATCATTCTTGTTTTCATTCCTTCACTCGGAGTCTACACGGTTCCGGACATGTTGGGCGGAGGAAAAGTGCTGTACATCGGTAATATCATAAAGAATCAGTTTGGAATGATCCGAAACTGGCCTCTGGGCGCTGCGCTGTCCTGTCTGCTCATCGCCATCACCGGATTGCTCATATTCCTCTATACCCGGTTTACGAGCATTGAAGAGATGGAGGTGGTGTAGGTGGCGATGTCCCAGCGTGCAAAAAAGAAAAAATCCCTTAAGCTTCTTGCCGATTTCTATGCCATTTTGATCTATGCGATCTTCTACATCCCCGTCGTGGTGATGATGGTGTTTTCCTTCAACGATCAGCGCAACAACTATTATTGGGCAGGCTTTACCACAAAGTGGTACGGAGAGTTGTTCAACAATCACGCCCTCACTGACAGTCTGTGGTATTCGGTGGTCATCGCCGTGCTGGCGACGCTCATCTCTGTCACGATCGGCACCATCGGGGCGTTGGGACTCAAAAAATTCGAATTCAAAGGAAGACGGTTCGTCAATCAGATGCTCTACATCCCGATCATCGTACCGGAGATCGTTCTGGCTGTAGCCATTCTCGTGGTTTTTATGACCGTCGGCGTTCGGCTTGGCATGGGTAGTATTCTGATCGGCCACTGCACTTTCTGCATCCCTTATGCGGTGGTCACGATCAAGGGTCGGATCAGCGGAGATGACAACAGCATGGAGGAAGCCTCCATGGATCTTGGCGCAAACCGGCTTCAGACATTTTTCCGGGTCACGCTGCCCAGTATCATGCCCGGCGTCATGAGCGCGGCGTTTCTGTCGTTTACGCTGTCCATCGACGACGTCGTCATGAGCAATATGCTGGCCGGGGCAAAGCAATCCACGCTGCCGGTCCTGATCTTGTCCATGAGCCGCAGCGGCGTCACACCCGATGCCAATGCTCTTACAACCCTTATGATTCTAATCATCGTCATTGCGATGGTTTTGAATAATTATGTAAAGAGTGCGTTAAAGAAACGCAGAAAAAAGGAGGTAAATTTATGAATCTCAAAAAGTTGACAGCGGTACTGCTTATGTTGGTGCTTGTAGCATCGCTCGCAGCCTGCGGCGGCGGTGGCGGGGAAGAGGAACCGGCAGCCAGCACGGAGCTCAACATCTATATGTGGAACGAGTACATATCCGATGAGCTCATCGCAAACTTCGAAGCGGAGAACAACTGCAAAGTCAATCTGTCTTACATGAGCGACAACGCAGATGCGATCACAAAGCTTACGGCAGGCGGCGGTCAGGAGTACGACCTGATCATGACCTGTGATGCGTACATGGAATCCCTGGTGGCCGGAGATTATGTGCAGGCCATCAATTTTGACAACGTCCCTAATGCAACGGCCAATATCAATGAAGCATATTGGGCGGCGAAGGAATATTGCGTTCCTTATCTGATGAATTACATTTATGTCGTTTATGATACGGAAAGATGCCCGATCGAGATCACAGGTTACCAAGATCTGGTCGATCCCGCTCTTGCAGGAGAGATCGGTTCCGTGGACGGCGCAAGAAATCTGTTCCCCATCGCGCTGGTCGCTCTTGGTTACGATCCCAACTCCACGGAGGAGTCGGAGATCGCGGAAGCTTATGAATGGCTGGTGGATTACAACAACAACGTAGTCGCATACGGCGGTACGGAATTAAACATCACCAACGGCACCGTGAGCGTCATTTTCACGTATGACGGAAACGCTTCCTGGGCAATGTCCGAGCTGGGTGAAAACAACAATCTGGTGATCGCGCCCTTCGAAAGCGATCCCGTTCAACTGGGTTTCGACCTGTATGTCATTCCCAAGGGAGCCGCACACGTGGATCTGGCTGAAAAGTTCCTGAACTACATCTGTGTGCCCGAAGTCATGGCCGCCAATCTGGAAGAATTCCCGTATTCCTGCCCCAACGACGCGGCGGTGGCAGTGGCTTCCGACACATACAAAAACGATCCCGCCAGAGATTTTGGGTACAAGCAGAATGTTTTCTTCCAGGAAGATGTGGGCGAAGCTATCACAATCTACAACGATTACTATCAAAAGCTAAAGGTGGGAGAATAATTTGCTGAAATTTGATGAGAAAAAACAGATCGACAGTGTAAGAGGCGCGTTGGCGCTTCGCGGACAGATCGAGGAGATCGTGGACGCCATTTGCAAGGAAGGCTATCGAAACATCCTTCTCATGGGAATCGGCGGAACCTATGCCTCGTGCCTGCAGACGGCTGTTCACATGAAAGAAAGATCCGGTTTGGAAGTGTTGGTCGAAAATGCGGCCGAGTATCTGACGACAGGAAACAAAAGGGTCGGGGAAGGGACCGTTGCGGTGGTTTCTTCCGTGACCGGAAGCACTTCGGAAATGCTGGAAGGCGTAGCCAAGGCTCAAAAAGCCGGTGCGAAAGTACTGGGATTCATCGATGTGGAAACGACAGAGCTGGCGAAGATGGTGGACTGGGAAATTGCTTATCCGAGCAATGAGCAGCTGAAGTTTTTTATGGCTGCTGATCGCTTCATGTACAACGCAGGGGAGTTTGACGAATACGAGGCTATGTATGCCGAGTTTGACAAGAACCTTCCCGAAGCGTTGGCAGAAACGGAAAAGCAAGCCGACGCATTCGGCCTACAATTCGCCGAAGAGCACAGAAACGATCCGATCCATTATTTTGTGGGCGCGGGAAACCAATACGGCGCCACGTATTCCTATGCAATGTGCTACTGGGAGGAAATGCATTGGATCAGAACGAAGTCGATCCACTCTGCGGAATTCTTCCACGGCATGCTGGAGATCGTGGACCGGGACACTGCTGTGACAGTTTTTGTCGGGGAGGATTCCCAGCGGAGTCTAAGCGAACGTGTTGCGAAGTTCCTTCCGAGGATCTGCGCCCGTCATACGATCATCGATACGAAGGATTACCCTCTGAACGGGATCAGTTCGGCTTATCGAGGTTGTGTGTCTCATTTGGTGATGCATGCCGTAACCAACCGGATCGATGCGCATTTGGAAAAACTCAATTGCCATCCCATGGAAATACGGCGCTATTACCGGCAACTGAAATACTAGAGCAAAAATAGGAAAAACCTCCGGATCCGGAGGTTTTTCTTATTTCGTACAGAGCACCATATCGAAGGAAATGTCCCCGTTGCCGTCGTTGGTTCCACGGTAGAACGAGCGATCCTTCTCTTCGGCTGCCGACACGGTGAACGAGTCGCCCTGCCGCAGCTCCGCGGCAAAATAGATTTCCATGCGCGACAATCGTTGCAACCGCAGGATTTCTTCCTGCGTCATGGCATCGTAGACGAATTCCGCATAGCGCACGTTGTTCACATGTCCCAGAAGGTCCAAAAAACTGTTTTCAACGTTCCGGTGCGCCCGAGGCCGCAAAGCAGCTGCGACTGTATCGACGTCCTGTCCGTAGGCCTGTCGCCAGGTGGGATGCCCCCGGGTGAGAGGCTCCTTGTCTGCAGTGAGCGAAAAGTAAGGAATGCGCTTGTCCCTGCAGATTTTTCTCGTATCCAAGTGGAGGAGAACGCTGTAGGAGGTGCCGCGGAAACACAGGTCGCCTTCCTTTGTGCGGAAGGTGAAATCCCTCATAAAATAAGGGCCTTTACGGCCGGATTTCCAGGTCATCGCTTGCAGCGTGCCGGGCGGAACCTGAGGATCGAATACGTCTACGGACAGCGATATGAGTACCCAGGCAACCCCGTAGTCCAGCGTTTTGTCGCTTCCTGCGTCATGAGCCGACAGATGCCGTTCGGCGAGTTCGCAGTACAGCGCCTGATAGGCTTGAGGTTTGAGCACACCCAGGGGATTCAGCAGCGACGGATCCAGCTGGATGGGATACAGTATGGATTGCTCTTTTTCCAGTTTCATAACTAATCTTTCCGTGGGGTCAATCCAAAAAGATCGAACATCCCACCGCAGTCGTCAAATCGTGCCATAATTTCTGCCGGGCGTCGTCCTCTTCCGGGATGTGCTCCGTTGACAGGATCAGCGTCACGAAGTGTTCCGGCGAGGTTGCCGTCACGATGCCGTAGTCGTATCGGCCGTCTTCCATGAGCGTGTTGAAAGCATCGTTGCCTCCTCTTGTGACAAAGAAGAAGGATTCCGACCCGATCGAGGCGCCCAGTTCCGCGGTCATGCTTTCCAGCGCCAGGCGATGAAGGGTTCGCAGGGATGCCGGGGTCTGTTCTTTGTCCGTTACCTGCAGAAGCGCCGATTTTCCTCCGTCAGCGGACCGGAAACTCAGGATCGGAGGAGCTTCCGACGGAAGGGTTTCTTCCTTGAAATCAGAAGGAAGCGCCAACGAAAGCATTTCGTCCGGAGAGAGGTGGTATTTCATTTCCGGAGGAGCGAGAGAAGAGGATCCGCGGGACAAGCGATCGATCTTTTGATAGGCTGCGGTGCTTTTACCCATCCTTTCACCGATGAATTCTTCCGAACCGGATCCTGCAAAAAACAGCAGTATGGCAGCCATGACAAAAATGAGAGGGAAGAGTACGACCGTGCCGGAACGCATGCGCCGGATCGTGCGGGCGGTGTGTATTGCCCCGGGCGGATCATCGAACAGCAAATCCGTGACGACGGCTTTGCCGGAGGGGTCGATCCGTACGGATACGCCGTGTTGCTTGGCCGGAAGGGTCTTTTCCTTCCGGAATGCATGCAGGATTTTGCGGAGTGGGTTTTTATCGTTTGCCATGGCAATATTCTATTCGGACCCGCCTGATAATGCAAGGAAAGAATGGAAGGGATCGGGGATTTATGGTACAATAAATTCTCGATACGATACAGTCTGACATCGTGAACAAGGAGTGTGACATGGGCTTTGCTCATCTTCATTTACATACGGAATACAGCTTGCTCGACGGAGCTGCCCAGATCGACAGAGTGGTTGCCAAAGCCAAAGAATTGGGCATGAAATCCATTGCAATCACCGACCACGGCGTTATGTTCGGCGTTGTGGAGTTTTACGAAAAAGCGACCAAGGCCGGATTGAAACCGATCATCGGTTGCGAGGTGTACACTGCCGCCAGGACCCGGTTCGACAAAGATGCGGCTTACGACAAGAATCAGGGGCACCTGGTCTTGCTTGCCAAGGACCGGGAAGGGTATGTCAATCTGATCAAGCTGGTGTCGGCAGCCTATACGGAGGGATTTTACTACAAGCCCAGGGTCGATCACGATTTGCTTCGGGCACACAGCAAAGGGCTGATCGCTCTTTCCGCCTGCCTTGCGGGGAAGGTCCAATCCGAGCTGTTGGAGGGGCGCTACGAAGGGGCGAAGCAGGAAGCGCTGGCGTTGCTGGACATCTACGGAGAAGGCAATTTTTATCTGGAACTTCAGGACCAGGGTCTTCCCGAGGAGCAAAAAATATTTCCCGAAATGCTTCGTCTGTCCAGGGAAACGGGGATCCCGCTGGTCGCCACCAACGACGTGCACTATGTGAACAGGGAGGATGCCCGGCCTCACGATATCCTGCTTTGCATTCAGACCGGGAAAACCTTGAGCGATACAGACAGGATGCGCTTTCCCAACGATGAATTTTATCTGAAGTCGGAAAAGGAAATGAGGGATTTGTTTGCATCGGTACCCGAAGCAGTGGACAACAGCCTGGTGATCGCGAATCAATGCGATTTTCATTTCAATTTCAAAGAATTGCACATCCCGGATTTTCAAATGCCCGAGGGCAAGACGGAAGAAAGTTATCTGCGAGAACTCTGCGAGGCCGGCCTGGTCAAACGCTACGGAGATCCGACGCCGGAGATGCGGCAACGCATGGAATATGAATTGGAAACCATTCGAAGCATGGGGTACGTAGGCTACTTCCTGATCGTCTGGGATTTTATCGACTATGCCAAGAGGAACGGTATCATGGTGGGACCCGGCCGGGGAAGCGCAGCGGGAAGCATCGTGGCCTATTCCCTGGGCATCACGGACATCGATCCGATCCGCTTCGGATTGATCTTTGAACGGTTTTTAAATCCCGAACGGATCAGCATGCCGGATATCGACGTAGATTTCTGCGTGGAACGGCGCCAGGAAGTGATCGATTACGTCATCGAAAAGTACGGTGCGGACCACGTGGCTCAAATCGCAACGTTTACCTCCCTGAAACCCAAAGCCTGCGTGCGGGATGTGGCTCGTGTGATGGATATTCCGTTTTCCAAAGCCGGAGAGATCTCCAACATGATTCCCAAAACCCTGGGGATCACTCTGGAGAAGGCGCTGAAGGTAAGCCCCGAGCTGAGGAAAGCGTACCGGGAAGATCCTGTGGTGCAACAGGTCGTGGATACAGCAAAAGCCTTGGAAGGGATGCCCCGGAACGCTTCCACCCATGCTGCCGGCGTGGTGATCTCCAAACGTCCCATCGACGAGTATGTGCCGCTGATCCAGTCGGACAAGGGTCTGGCTACGCAATTCACCATGACGACGATCGAAAAACTGGGCCTATTGAAAATGGATTTTTTGGGATTGCGAAATCTGACGGTGATCCGGGACACGTTGGCCATGGTTCGGGAAAACAAGGAAGAAGAAATCGATTTCTCCGCCATCGATTTTGATGACCCGAAGGTGTTTGAGCTGATTTCCGGCGGAAACACCGTGGGCGTTTTTCAGCTCGAGAGCGGGGGAATGACGCAGTTCATGAAAAACCTTCGCCCGGATTGCCTGGAAGACATCATTGCCGGAATCAGCTTGTATCGACCCGGACCCATGGAATCGATCCCGAAATATATCGAAAATAAAAGCAACCCGAATCAGGTTTCTTATGCGTCGCCGGAACTGGAGCCGATTCTTTCCGTCACATACGGGTGCATGGTTTACCAGGAACAGGTGATGCAGATCGTTCGGGATCTGGCGGGATATTCTTACGGACGCAGCGACTTGGTACGCCGGGCCATGAGCAAGAAAAAGGCCAGCGTTATGGCGCAGGAACGGGAGTACTTCGTTCACGGAAAATTGGATGCCGAAGGAAACGTGGAAGTGGCCGGGTGTGTGCGCAACGGGATCCGACCGGAGATTGCCAACGAGATCTTCGATCAGATGACCAGTTTTGCCGAGTATGCTTTCAATAAATCCCATGCGGCGGCCTATGCCGTGATCGCCTACCAGACCGCCTATCTGAAAGTATATCATCCGGTAGAGTTTTTGGCTGCGCTGATGACCAGCATGGTGGGCGACGCGCCCTCGGTGGCAGCCTATATTCGCAATGCCAGGGAAATGGGGATCGAGGTGCTGCCCCCGGACGTGATGAAAAGCCGGAAGTATTTTTCCGTCGAAGACGGCAAAATCCGTTTCGGACTGAAGGGTGTCAAAAATGTGGGAGACGGAATCATTGATGCGATCATCCGGAGCCGAGAGGTCCATCCCCCTTCGGATCTCTTCGAATTCATCGAGCGGATCGATGCGCATCACCTCAATAAAAAAGCGGTGGAAAGTCTCATTCGCGCAGGCTCTCTCGACTGTTTTCCGGGAAACCGGGCGCAGAAACTGGGCGTGTTCGAGGGGTTGATCGAAAGCGCCCAGACCAGCAGCAAGAACAATCTGGAGGGGCAGTTGTCGCTGTTTGGCACGGATGCCCCGGCTCAGCGTGCCGGTTTGTCCGTGGCGCGCAGTCTTCCTCCGGCAAACGATTACCGGCGGGAGGATCTGATTTTCATGGAAAAGGATATGCTGGGTGTCTATATTTCCGATCACCCGCTGTCGGATGTGGCAGAGAAATTAAACCGGGTCATCACCATGGATACAAGCCGTCTGAACGACGAAGAAGAGGATCAGATCAAAGACGGCATGACGGTAACCATGGCCGGGATCGTGACCGGAAAGAAGACGCTGATCACGAAAAAAGGACAGATGATGGCGTTCATTACACTGGAGGATCTGTACGGAACCGTGGAAACAGTGGTGTTTCCCAAAGCCTACGATCAATCCGGAGACCATTTGCAGGAAGACAAAATAGTGGTCATACGCGGGAAACTGGATGCGAAGGCAGAAGGCACCGCCAAACTGCTGGCGGACAAGATCTGGCTGTTGTCCGAGTATGAAGAAGCCAAAGAAGAAGCCAGAGCCCGCCGCAGCAACGGCAGAAATAAACCGGCAAGGCCGGAACAGAAAACCCCTATGATCAAACTGGTGATTCCGGAAACCTTCCAGGAAGAAGAAGGGCTGCTGACTTTTCGGGAGATTGCGCGAGAATTTCGGGGGGACATGCCGGTGGCGGTACTCGTAGCATGTACGGGGAAAAAATACCAGTTGGATTACGACCTTTGGGTCGAGCCGACGGAAGCGTTTTTCGAAAAGATACGGAGCGTCTTCGGCGGCGGCTGTATCCGTTCATGAGCAGGAAAGGGAAAGCAATGAAAAGAATCGGTGTTATGACAAGCGGAGGAGATTCGCCGGGCATGAATGCCTGCATCCGGGCCGTAGTGCGGGGGGCGATCTACAACGGTATGGAAGTCTACGGAATCAAAAGAGGGTACGAAGGGCTTATCGACGGAGAGATCGAAGAGATGGGCATTTCGTCGGTGGCGGATATCATTCAGCGGGGCGGAACGATCCTGCGGACGGCAAGAAGTGATCGTTTCCTCACGAAGGAAGGTTTCTCCAGAGCGCTGAATATGTTGGAAACGTTCGGGATCGAAGGGCTGGCTGTGATCGGCGGCGACGGTTCTCTTCGGGGCGGTGTGGATTTGACTCGGGCCGGAATCACGGTCATGGGACTCCCCGGGACCATCGACAACGATCTGGCATACACGGACTATACCATCGGTTTTGATACTGCGGTGAACACTGCGCTCATGGCTATCGGCAATACGAGAGATACTTCTTCGTCCCACGGGAGAACGACGGTCATCGAAGTGATGGGCCGGCATTGCGGAGATATCGCCCTCTATGCAGGATTGGCCGGCGGCGCGGAGACGATCCTGGTTCCGGAGGAAAAGCTGGATGTGGCGGAGATCTGCAAAAAGCTTTTAGTGGGCAAGAATCGGGGAAAATTGCACAGCATCATCATCAAGGCGGAAGGTGTGAACATGTCTTCCGAAGAACTCCGGACCACGCTGGAAGAACGGACCGGCCTGGAAACCAAAGTGGTGATCCTGGGATATATCCAGCGGGGCGGAAGCCCGACCGCGCGGGATCGACTGCTTGCCAGCCGAACCGGCTATCGGGCAGTGGAATTGTTTCGGGACGGCAGCACGAGCAAAGCGATCGGCATTCGGGGAGAAGAAATCATTGCCGTGGAGATCAGCGATGCCTTGAAAACGCCGAAGATCTTCAATGCGGCGGAAATCATCGAATTGTCGGATATCCTGTCCTGACGCGGAGCACAGACGATGGATCGGTCCATACTTCACTGTGATATGAACAGCTTCTTCGCTTCGGTGGAGCTTCTGGCCCATCCGGAGCTTCGGGATCGGCCGGTGGCGGTCTGCGGCAATCCCAAGGAACGGCGGGGGATCGTTCTTGCAAAAAACGAGGCTGCGAAGAAATTCGGCATCAAAACCGCAGAGACCATCTGGTCCGCCCGGCAAAAATGTCCCGGTCTGGTGCTGCTTCCGCCCCATCACGACCGGTACGAGCAGTACTGCGCCAGGATCAATGGCATTTATCTGCAATATACGGATATGGTGGAACCCTTCAGCATCGATGAATCCTGGCTGGACGTAACGGCCAGCCAGGATCATTTTCGAAAAGATGCAGTCCGGCTTGCCGACGAGATCCGCGGCAGAGTGAAAGCGGAAACGGGACTGACGCTGTCGGCCGGCGTCTCGTTCAATAAAGTATTCGCCAAAATGGGCAGTGAGTACAAGAAGCCCGACGCCACGACGCTGATCGATCGCAGCAACTATCGGGATCTGCTGTGGCCGATGCCGGTCAAGGAGCTGTTTTTTGTCGGTGCGGCAACCGCGGAGAAACTCCGCACAATGAATCTGTTCACGATCGGCGATCTGGCGCGGTCGGACCCCGCTTTTCTGAGAGCGGCTCTGGGCAAGCACGGCAGTCAGCTCTACGCCTATGCCAACGGCCTGGATGACAGCCCTGTGGCGTTGTATCGGGAACACAGGACGTATCAGTCCGTCGGCAACGGAATTACGTTCAAACGGAATCTGGTGGGCAGGGAGGACGTTCGCACAGCGCTGAAAGCCCTCTCCGACCGTGTGGCGGGACGACTGAGATCACACGGCCTGCGGTGCAACGGAGTCAAGCTGGACATCAAGGACCCGGAGTTCCGGGTCATCACCCGACAGCTTCAACTGGAGCGCGCAACGGATCTGGCCGGAGAAATCTATCCTGCCGCCATGGATTTGGCGGAAAGAAACTGGCGCTTCGAAGACCCGATTCGGCTGCTGACGCTCACTGCCATCAATTTGTCCGAACAAAACGCCGAGGAGCAGCTCAGTTTCGATGCGCTGGCGCCCAAGCACGAAGAACAGGAACGGGCCGTGGAAGAAACGCTGGACAGCATCCGGGAGAAATTCGGTCGTTATGCCATCGTCTACGGGGGGTTGCTGGGCAATGACCTTGGTATTTCCGACGGACGCCGGGAAGAGATGGAATACGAAGAGCAATAGAAGGGAAGGGCTTATTGATGAAACTGACCGTACGCCACATCGATCCACAGAGTTTAGCCGTGCTGTCGTCCGAATACCGCGTGCCGGGAATCACCTGCAGTTTCATTCGGGGCGGCCGTGCCGCAGAGTCGTTGGCCTACGGTGTAAAGGATACGAAGTCCGGGGAAGCCATGACACCGGACACGCTGTTCGAAGCCGCTTCTCTGACCAAGACGCTGTTTGCCACGCTGGTCCTGCGTTTGGTGGACCGGGGCGTATGTACCCTGGATGAACCCATCGCGGCGCGCGCCCGGGATATCGGGATCACGGAGGAGGAAAGAATCGGGGAAGTGACCGTCCGCCACATTCTTTCCCACGGCTCCGGACTGCCCAACTGGGCGGACAAGCCCCTGGCGTTTCTCTTCGATCCGGGGAAGGGGTTCCGGTATTCGGGAGAAGGATATTTCTATCTGCAGAAGATCGTGGAACAACTGACCGGAAAGCGTTTTACGGACCACTTGCGGGATGAATTCTTTGTTCCGCTGGATATGAAGCACAGCGCAGCAGTCTGGGATCCCTCGGTAGGACGGCGTATGACGCACAAGTTTGATGAAAAGGGCGTCATGGCTCCGCTGCGCGATGGGGTGGATCTTTCGGGGAACGCACCGGAACCCAATGCAGCCTGGTCTCTGTATTCCTGCGCCGGTGATTACACGAAATTCCTGCTTGAGATCCTGAATCACCGGGGTCATCTGCCGGAAGAGCTGTTCCGCGAGATGGTTCGACCCCAGAACAGAGCGGATCCGGGGATTTCATGGGGACTGGGATTCGGCATTCCCGCGAAGGATCCTTCCGTCATCTGGCACTGGGGAGACAACGGAGGATATCGAAGCTTCGGGATGATCGACTTGACCACGGGAGACGGAGGGTGTGTGTTCTGCAACGGCGCCGGCGGGACCGGATTGTGCCTGGAACTGCTTTCCGATATCACCGACGGTACGTTCTGGGCGGATATCGGTGCGTTTCTGGAAACGGCCGAATAAACAGCCTGTTGCGGCAGAGTAGGAGGACGGAATGAAAAGGATTCGAATCCAGACGCCCAGGTTGATCCTGCGGGAATATGAATGGGCGGATCTGCACCGTCACCATACGCTGATTTCCGACCCGGATATCATGTATTATATCCAGGATGTATTTTCGCGTTCTCTCCGGGAATCCCGGGAAAATCTCCGTCAGGCCATCCTGGCTATTGCAGAGCCGTCCAGAAGCAAAGTCTATCTGGTGATCCAGACCAAAGAAGGAGACTATGTCGGAGGGATCGGATACACGGTGACTGCGGAGAGTCCGGCCGGCAAGAGAGTGGAGATCGGCTACTTTGCATATCCCGCCTTTTGGGGCAGAGGATATGTACGGGAAGCGTTCTCCGCATTGATGGAATATGCTTTCCTCCGGGACGGTGTGTACAGGATCGAAGGGACTTGCATCGAAGCGAATACGAGATCCGCCCGGGTGATGGAGCGCTGCGGCATGCGGCGGGAAGGCGTGCGCAGAAAGTTTGAGTGGCACGTGGACAGTCTCAAGAGCCGTTGCTACTATGGATTGTTAAAGGAAGAGTGGGAGGAGGATTACCATGGAAGTTCAAAAAGCCATCCGACAGCGCAGGAGCGTGCGGAGATTTAAGAATATTCCCGTGGCAGAAGATCAGTTGAGTCTTCTGTTGGAAGCGGCCAGACTGGCCCCCACGGGAAGCAACACCCAGTCCGGACGGTTTATCGTGATCCGGGAAGAGCGCATGCGGCAGCAGGTGGCGAAAGTCAGCCATGACCAGAAGTGGATGGCGCAGGCGCCGCTGTTCGTCGCTTGTGTGGCCGACCTGCGGGCGCGCGTCCCTGCCGGGGAGCTGGTCATCGATGAAACCAGTCCTCAGTTCGAGTTGAAACAATGCATCCGGGACGTCTCCATCCAGGGAGAACATATCGTTCTTCAGGCAGAAGAACTGGGCCTTGCCAGTTGTTGGATCGGGGCGTACACGCAGGAGGAGATCCGCCGTGTCCTGGAGATTCCGGAAGATAAATACGTGGTAGCGGTCCTGGTGATCGGATACGCCGACGAAGCACCGGCTGCCCGGCCCCGTAAACCCTTGAGTGAAATCGTATTTCACGAGAAATGGCAGGGCTGAATGAAAAACTT
>JAAYDG010000018.1 GCA_012729355.1 Clostridiales bacterium | reverse complement strand
ACGATGATGGATTCCTCCTGGACACGCATAATGCGCACGCCCTGGGTGGTCCGTCCCAGTCGGGACACTTCTCCGGCCTTGATGCGGATGATGATCCCGTCGGAATTGATCAGGAAGACATCGTCGTCTTCGTTTACGACCATTGCACCGATCAGCTCTCCGGTCTTGTTGAATTTCGTCTTGTCATAGGTGAGCAGCCCTTTGCCGCCTCTGGCCTGGATCTTGTATTCCTTGACCCTTGTGCGCTTTCCGTACCCGTTTCGGGTCACGACCAAAAGCTCTTCGCTCTTTTCCGCCAGCTCCATGGCTACCACTTCGTCGTTCTTTTCCAGTGTGATGGCGCGCACGCCGCCGGCTGCACGGCCCATGGGCCGCACATCTTCCTCGCTGAAGCAGATGCACTTTCCGCGCCGCGTGACGATGATCACGTTGCTGGTTCCTGTGGTTTCCTTGATCCCGATCAGTTCATCGCCGTCTTTCAGTTTGATCGCTATGAGCCCTGCTTTTCGGTTGGTGTCGAACTGGGAGATGTGCATTTTTTTGATCGTGCCGTTTTTCGTCACGGCGATCAGATATTTATCCTGCTCGAAGTCCTTGATGGGAATGACGGCCGTGATCCGTTCCCGCTGCATCAGATTCAGGAAATTTACAGCCGGCGTCCCCTTGGCCGTCCGCTGCGCTTCCGGAATCTCGTAGGCTTTCGTGCGGTGGGCTTTCCCCGTATTCGTAAAGAACATCAGATAATCATGGGTAGACGTGCTGATCAGGTTCTTGACAAAATCGTTTTCCCGGGTGGCAAGACCGGTGATGCCCCGCCCGCCTCTCCGCTGTGTCCGGTACGTGTCTGCGGAGATCCGTTTGATATAGCCCAGATGGGTCAAGGTGACGACCACGTTTTCCTCGGCAATCAGATCTTCTTCTTCCAACTCTTCCGTGCTGGCTACGATTTTGGTGCGCCGCCCATCGGCATATTTGTCCCGGATTTCCTGCAACTCCTCTTTTATTACATTCATCAGCATTTTTTCGTCTGCCAAAAGTTCCTTGTAATAAGCGATTTTGTTCATCAGTTCCGCATATTCTTCTTCGATTTTTTTGCGCTCCAGTCCTTGGAGTCTGCGCAACTGCATTTCCAGAATCGCCTGGGCCTGTATTTCGGAAAGACCGAAAATCTGCATGAGTCGTTCTTTGGCATCGCTGTAGGAAGCCCGGATCACTTTGATGATCTCGTCGATGTTGTCCAGAGCGATCCGCAACCCTTCCAGAATGTGGGCTCTGGCTTCGGCTTTGGCCAGTTCGAACCGGGTCCGCCGCGTGACGACTTCTTTCTGGTGTTTCAAGTACTCGCTGAGGATTTCATGCAAATTCATCACTTTGGGCTGGCCGTCGCAAAGCGCAAGCATGATCATGCTGTAACTCTCCTGCATGGACGTGTGCTTATACAGCCTGTTTAAGGTAATCTGAGGATTGGCCGCAGCTTTCAGCTCGATCACGATCCGCATGCCGTTTCGGTTGGATTCATCCCGGATCGCCGATATGCCTTCGATCCTCTTGTCTTTGACCAGATCGGCGATCTTTTCGATCAGTCTTGCCTTGTTCACCTGGTACGGAATCTCCGATACGATGATCTGGGACCGCCCGCGGGCTGTTTCCTCGATCTCCGCTTTTGCCCGTACTTTTACCCTGCCGATGCCCTTTCTGTAAGCTTCCTTGGCTGCGCCCCTGCCCATGATGATGGCCCCCGTGGGGAAATCCGGACCTTTGACGATCTTGATCAGGTCCTCCACGGTAGCGCTCTCATCTTCGATCAGTTTGATGGCGCCGTCAATCACTTCACCCAGGTTGTGGGGAGGAATGGACGTGGCCATTCCCACGGCGATGCCGTTACTGCCGTTGACCAGCAGATTGGGAAAACGGCTGGGAAGCACGACCGGTTCTTTTTCCTCTTCGTCGAAGTTGGGCATAAAGTCCACGGTATCTTTATCGATGTCCCGCAGCATTTCCAGCGCAAACGGTGTCATTCTCGCTTCGGTGTACCGCATGGCAGCGGCGCCGTCTCCGTCCACGGAGCCGAAGTTGCCGTGACCGTCCACCAACATATAGCGGGTGGAAAACTCCTGCGCCAGCCGGACCATGGCGTCATAAATGGAACTGTCTCCGTGGGGGTGGTATTTACCCATGACTTCACCGACGATACGAGCGGATTTTTTATGGGGCTTGTCCGGCGTGACCCCCAGTTCGCTCATGCCGTACAGGATCCTCCTGTGGACCGGTTTCAAGCCGTCCCGAACGTCGGGAAGCGCCCGCCCCACGATGACGCTCATGGCGTAATCGATGTAGGAATTTTTCATCTCATCGTGGATTTCGTGCTGTATTAATTTTCTATCGTGAATCAGATCCGACATTTTTTCCTCCTGCTCTAGATGTCAAGGGTCGCATATCTTGCGTTCTCTTCGATAAATTTCTTGCGGGGAGGAACTTTGTCGCCCATGAGCGTCGTAAAGATCTCGTCGGCGGCCGCCACGTCCTCCAGTGTGATCTGGATCAGCGTTCGGTTGTTGTAATCCATGGTCGTTTCCCACAGCTGGTGATAATCCATCTCGCCCAAGCCTTTGTAGCGCTGGATGGCCGGTTTTCCACCGGGTTTTTCCGCCAGCTCGGCCATGAGCTTTTCCTGTTCCCGTTCGGAATAGGTGTAATAGACTTCTTTTCCCTTTTTCGTCTGGAACAGCGGTGGTTGCGCCGCATAAACATATCCGCCTTCGATGAGCGGCGTCATGTACCGATAGAAAAACGTGAGCAGCAACGTGCGGATATGGGCACCGTCCACGTCGGCGTCGGTCATGATGATGATCTTGTGGTACCGGAGTTTTTCAATGTTGAATTCGTCTCCGATGCTGCAGCCGAAGGCCGTGATCATGTTTTTGATCTCCTCGGAGTTCAGAATCTTCTCCAGTCTGGCTTTCTCCACGTTCAGGATTTTTCCCCGAAGCGGCAGGATCGCCTGTCGGTACCGGTCTCTTCCCTGCTTGGCCGAACCGCCGGCGGAATCTCCTTCCACCAGAAAGATCTCCGAAAGCGCCGGATCTTTTTCCGTGCAATCCGCCAGTTTTCCCGGCAGGGACATATCGTCCAGCACGCCTTTTCTGCGGGTGAGTTCCCGGGCTTTCCGGGCAGCTTCTCTGGCCCTGGCCGCCCGCAGGCATTTATCCAGGATGACTCTGGCCTGCTGGGGGTTTTCCTCCAGGAAAGCCATGAGAAATTCGTTGGTCGTCGTTTCCACAAATCCCCGCATATCGGAATTCCCCAGTTTGGTCTTCGTCTGTCCTTCGAACTGGGGCTGAGTGAGCTTGACGGAAATAATCGCGGTGAGCCCTTCCCGGATATCTTCTCCGGTCAGGCCTTCTTCGCCCTCTTTGATGAATTTGTTGCGTTTGGCGTACTCGTTAAAAACACGGGTCAGTGCGGATTTAAACCCCACCATGTGGCTGCCGCCTTCGGATGTATTGATGTTGTTGGCATAGGATAGGATCATTTCGTTGTAGCGATCCGTGTACTGCATGGCCACTTCCACTTCTTTGTCGTGGTTCTGCAGTTCAAAATAGATGATATCCGGATGGATCACTTCTTTGTTCCGGTTCTGATGCTTGACAAATTCGCGGATACCCCCCTCGTAATGGAACGTGCTGGATTTTTTCCGTCCTTCTCTTTCGTCTTTCAGAACGATCTTGATTCCCTTGTTGAGAAACGCCATTTCCCGCAGACGGTATTCCAGGGTATCGTAATTGAAATCCACCTCGTCAAAGATTTCCTCGTCGGGAACGAACATCGTTCTGGAACCGGTTCGTCTTCCGCATTCGCCTACCACCTTCAGTTCGGACGTGGCTTTTCCTCTCGAATACGTCTGACGGTAAATATTTCCGTCCCGACAGCTTTCCACTTCCATATAAGAAGAAAGCGCGTTGACGACGGAGGCGCCCACCCCGTGGAGGCCGCCGGATACTTTGTATCCCCCGCCTTCTCCGAATTTTCCTCCGGCATGCAGCACGGTCATGATGACTTCCAGCGCCGGTTTATTCAGTTTCGGATGCAGGTCCACGGGCATCCCTCTGCCGTCGTCCGTAACTTCTATTGAGTTATCTGCCCGGATGGTGACAGTAACATTTTTGCAGAATCCGGCCAGTGCTTCGTCGATACTGTTGTCCACGATTTCGTACACGCAGTGGTGCAGTCCCCGGGGACCTGTGGTTCCGATATACATCCCCGGTCTTTTGCGAACCGGTTCCAATCCCTCCAGGACTTGGATCTGCTCGGCATTGTACATTTTATTTGCCATGGACATTTCCTTGGAATTCTCTAACGACATCTCTTCCTCCCATTGATTTTCTTTGATTTGGCGCTCCGGCCAAACTTCGTCCAATTATATCAAAAAAACCGCAAAAACACAACAAAATTTACCCAAAAGACTATATGCTATAAAGAGGGCAAAAAAAATCGCTCTCAGACGCGGTTTTTGCTTGTTGCCGCCAAAATAAAAGAACACATAACCCCTTGTATTTCAAGGCGTTTTTCCCACGTTCATTCACTCTTCCCGGTTCTGCCCAAAATAATTTTGGCGATCCTTCGCAATACGCTGTTTTATTTTTTAACAGTCCAAGAACGAGAAAGCAGAGCCAACCACTACATCTATGGGCTGTGCATTTGGGGGAAGAAGTTATACACAACCTGTGTATAACCTGTGGAATAACAATAATTACGGTTTTTGGCCGCCCTATTCCTGTGGAAAACTATTTTTGCTATAATGAGAGGCACCCATACATTTAGGGATTCTCAAGAAACAGCGGATGTGAAAATGACGAAGGCGGAAATCAACAAGAATTGGGAAACCGTATTGGACCTTTTGGCAGAAAATGTGACATCGGTTTCCATGCAAACTTGGTTTGCTCCTCTAAAACCCATACGGGTGAACGAAAAAGAGGGCAAACTTCTTTTATCCACCTATGCGGGCGGAGATATGCTCATCTCTTACATCGAAACCCGCTATAAAAATGTCCTGGTGGAAGCGATCCGGCAGGCATTTAAAACGGATTTAAAGCCTGTCATCATGCTGCCCGAAGACATCGAGGAAAAAGGAGCCTATGTCAATCCTTTTACCGACGAGCTCTATTTGAATCCAAAATACAACTTCAACAACTTTGTGGTGGGCAGCAACAACCGTCTGGCACACGCCGTCTGTCTGGCCGTGGCCGAAGGATACTCCAAAGAATACAATCCTCTTTTTTTATACGGAGAGGCTGGGTTGGGAAAAACCCACCTGATGCACGCCATCGGACAGTTTGTCATGTCAAACAATCCCAAACGAAAAGTGCTGTACGTCTCCTCCGAAATGTTCACCAACGAACTGATCAAGGCCATCAGCGAAAAGAAAAATGAAGCTTTTCGCAACAAATACAGAACGGTGGATCTGCTTCTTTTCGACGACGTTCAGTTCGTACAGGGAAGAGAGAGCACCGAAGAGGAAGTGTTCAACACCTTCGATACCCTCTATCATACAGGAAAGCAGATCGTATTTTCCAGCGACCGTCCCCCGAAAGAACTGGGAGACATCCCCGAACGGTTGCGTTCCCGCTTCACCTGGGGCATGGTGGCAGATATTCAGGCGCCGGATTACGAGACCCGCATGGCCATCCTTTCAAAGAAAGCCGAAATCGAAGGAATCGTCGTGACGGAAAATATCAACGGCGTGCTGGATGTGATCGCGCAAAACATTCAAACGAACATCCGGGAATTGGAAGGAGCGTTTACCCGCGTTATTGCCCATGCAAGTCTCACCAATGAGAAAATCACCAAAGAATTTGCCAAAAAGGTGTTGAAAGAAGTCTTTACAATCAAAAACAAGGAGTTGACGCCTTCTCTTATCAAAAAGACCGTCGCCGCTTTTTTCGGCATCAAGGTGGGTGACATGGAATCGCCGAAACGGGCAAGAAATTTCACCTATCCCAGACAAATCGCTATTTATCTGATTCGTGAAAAAACAAACTATTCCCTCCCTAAGATCGGGGAGGAATTCGGACAGCGGGATCATACGACCATTCGGCACAGTTATGAAAAAATAGTAAAAGAAATCGAAAGCAACGCAGAACTTCGCGCTACCGTTTCCAATATCGAACGCTTGCTGGCGGATTAGTTATCCCCACCCGGTGATACAAAAAAGAGAGGGTTATCAACACGTTCTCATTCCTTCTTCTTGCGTCTGTGAAAGGGACCGGGGCTTTTTCCACTTTTCCACAGGCACTACTACTACAACTACTGAAATAATTTATAAAAAAGGAGCTCTGCCATGAAATTCATTTGTTCCCAACTGGCTTTGGCCAAAGCACTCAATACCGTTTCAAAAGCCGTTTCAACCCGGACGACGATCCCTATTCTCAAAGGGATCCTTCTGACAGTCCGAAACGAACATCTGATATTGACTGCTTCCGATTTAGACTTGAGCATCGAAACGACCGTAGAAGTAAATGATGCAGAAGAAGGATCCGTCGTGGTGTCCGCCAGACTTTTCGGCGACATTATCCGTCGCCTTCCGAATGCGCCGGTCAAAGTGGATTTGGATGAAAAAAGCAATTTAAGGATTTCCTGTCTTTCTTCGGACTTTTCCATCGTTGCACTTCCGGCCGATGAATTTCCTTCGATCGGAAGCGTAAAGGAAGAAGAAAGTTTGCTCATCCAAAAAGAAGCACTAAAAGAACTCATCAAAAAAACAACGTTTTCCGCCAGTATCGACGAAAAGAAAGGAATCTTGACGGGTTGCCTTCTTGAAATGAAGGAAAAAGAAGTGGTCATGGTTTCTTTGGATGGATTTCGAATGGCGGTGGCCACAGAAAAGATCGCAGAAAAAGCGAAGCGCAATATCGTCGTTCCCGCGAGAATTCTCAATGAAATCAACAAACTGATCAGCGAAAGCATTCAGGAAGAAGAAATCACCGTACTGCTGGATGAAAAGAAAATGGAAATCAAAACAGCGGACACACGGGTGATCAGTCGTCTGATGGAAGGAGAGTTTATCAAATACGCGGATATCATTCCGAAGAATTACAAAAGCCGCTGTGTTTTGGAACGGGCGGAAATGCTCAACAGCATCGAAAGAGCTTCTCTTCTGGCCAAAGAAGGGAAAAACAACCTCATCAAAGTGCATCTGCAGAAAGGAACCCTTGAAATCACATCCCGAAGCGAAGAAGGAAACGTGCGGGAGCAACTCTCCTGCGAAACGGAGGGAGAAGAGATCGTCATCGGATTCAATTCAAAATATATCGCCGACGTTCTCAAAGCGGTGGGAGAAGAGGAAGTGGTTTTCGAAATGAGCGGAAGCACCAGCCCCTGTCTGATCAAACCCCTGGAAGGAAACGCATTTCTATACCTTGTCCTCCCTGTGAGAATAGCGGCCAGTTAAAGGAATGTATTTCAAGGAAGTTTTCCTTTACAATTTCAGGAATTATGAAGAAGAACACGTATCTTTCGATGAAAAGATTAATATTTTTCTCGGAGAAAACGCCCAGGGAAAGACCAATCTCCTCGAAAGCCTCTTTGTCATGGGATTGGGAAAGTCTTTTCGCACCGGCAAAGACACAGAGATGATCGGATTTGAGAAGGAATTTGCAAGAATCAAAACCGTGATCTGTGACCCGGATGCCGCGGACCAAGAAAAAGAAATCGAGATCGTTTACCGGCCGGAAGGCAAAATAATCCGCGTGCAAGGCATCAAACTGGAAAGAAGCATGGAACTTCTGGAAGAAGTATACATTGTTGTTTTTTCTCCGGAGGACCTGGGCATCATCAAGGAAGGCCCGGATAAAAGAAGGCGCTTTCTGGACAGGGAACTCTGCCAGCTGAAACCGGTCTATTATAATACGCTGGGACAATACAAAAGAGTACTGAAACAACGAAACGCGCTTCTAAAGAACCAGAGAAGAGAAAACGTTTTACTGGGCACATATGACGAAGCCCTGGTCGAACACGGTTTGCGTTTGACGCGGGAGAGAGAAGCGTTTGTGACAAGACTGCAGAAAATAAGCCGTCAAATACACCACACGATCTCCAACGGCAGAGAAACGCTGGAAATCGGATATGAAAGCGATTTTTTAAAGGAAAAGAAAAGCGAAGAAACAGAAAAAAGAGACATCCTGGCGCTGCTGGAAAAAAACAGAGAGAGAGATTACCGCAAGGGGTACACATTTCTCGGTCCCCACAGGGACGATCTGTCCATATCCGTCAACGGCACGGATATTCGCCAGTTCGGATCCCAGGGACAGCAACGGACCGCAGCCCTTTCCATGAAACTGGCGGAAATCAGTCTGATTCGACAGGAAACCGGCAAACAGGCCATTCTTCTGCTGGACGATGTGTTGTCGGAGCTGGACGAAGGGAGGCAGACCTTTTTGATCGGAGCGATGAAAGAGGTGCAGGTTTTTATAACGGCTACGAATATTGAGGAAGAGATGCTTCGACGCCTGCCCTCGGGACGGGTTTTTGACGTGTGTGGCGGTCGTGTAAAAAGGTTGACATAAATTGTCGAAAATTATATAATGACCGTTGCGATTGCATTGAAATACATTAAAGAGAAAGGAGGAGGGAATCAATGAAAATGACATACCAGCCCAAGAAACGGCAGAGAAGCAAAGAACATGGCTTCAGAAAGAGAATGAGTACGAAAAACGGAAGAAATGTACTGAAGAGAAGAAGGTTGAAAGGAAGAAAGTCTCTTTCTGCATAAAGACCGCGTTTCGTGGTCTTTTTGCTAATGGAACCCTTCAGGAAGTGGACGAATGTTGAAGCCCGAAGTACTCAGAAAAAAAGAAGATTTCAACAATCTATACAGGAGAGAACGATCGGTAGCGGGCAAATTCGTCGTGATTTTTTATCGAAAGAATCAACTTCCCTATAACAGAAAGGCTTTTCTCGCGAGCAAAAAAGTCGGCAAGAGCGTACAGAGAAACAGGGCAAGGCGCTTGATGAAAGAGAGTTTTCGTCAACTGGAGAATCAAATACTTCCCGGTTGGGACCTCATCTTTATCGCTCGACACACGATTTTGGATTCGAAATGTGCGGATGTGAAAAAATCTATGGAAGCCGCAATGAAAAAAGCCGGGATCATGAAGTGATGTTATGAAAAGACTGATTATATTCATCATCAACATCTATCAGAGAATGATTTCCCCCTTCCTGCCGAAGACTTGCCGGTTTGAACCGACCTGTTCGGCCTACTGCAAAGAAGCCGTGATGAAATACGGAGCAGGAAAAGGAAGCTGGCTCGGAATCAAGAGGATCCTGCGCTGTCACCCCTGGAATCCGGGCGGATATGATCCGCTGCCGTAAAAAGATGCTCGGAAAAGCAGCATCGGAGGAACAATGAATACATTAATCGGAATTTTCGCCCAACCAATCGGTTCCTTGCTCTCATACATCTATGGATTCGTCAACAGCTACGGAATTTCCATTATCCTGTTGACGCTGATCGTGAGGATCTGTTTGCTCCCACTGTACTCCAAACAGATCAAAAGTTCCGCAGCCATGGCTGAGATCCAGCCGAAGCTGAAAGAAATCCAGGTTCGCTATGCGAACGACAAGGAAACGATGAACAAAAAGCTGCAGGAGCTGTATGCCAAGGAAAAATTCAATCCTATGAGCGGCTGCCTGCCTCTTATCATACAAATGCCGATCATCATGGGCCTTTTCAGCCTTTTGAGAAATCCGCTGGAATACATGTCGCAGCCGGAAATGATCGTGGCAGTGCACGAATCTTTCCTTTGGGTCCCGGACCTGAGTCAGCCGGATAATTGGATTTTACCGATCGCCGCAGGACTGAGCACGTTTTTCACTTATTCTCAAACGATGGGCGCTACGCCCGGCGATGCCAACAACATGATGTCGGGCATGAAGTACTTTTTCCCCATCATGATCTTTATGATGGGAAGAACGTTTCCCTCGGGCCTGGCGTTGTATTGGGCCGTCGGAAACGGACTGATGATCGTTCAGACGTTTTTCCTGAATAAACAGAAAGAGAAACAAAGACTGCGCATAGAAGTCGAGCAGACGTTAAAAAAGAAAAAATAGAACACTGTCTTCGGAGGACAATTATGAGATATGCGGAAAAATGGGGCGACAGCGTCGACATCGCAGTCGAGCTGGCCCTTGCAGACCTGAAACTCACCAGAGAACAGGTCGAAATCAAAATTTTGGAAGAACCCTCCAAAGGGTTTTTCGGAATCGGATCCAAACTGGCAAAAGTACGTGTCGAAGAGAAAGATCCCAAACACGAGGAAAAAAAGGAAGAACCAAGGAAAGAACCGGAGAAAAAGCCCGAGGCCAGAAAGGAACGGGCCGAGCGGAGAGTCGAAATCAAAAAAGAGGGAAAACAGGAAATCCTCATTGAGGTCTGCGGTCTGGACGAGCCCGATGGTCAACAGAGAGCGCCGTACCGCTTTAAAAGAGAAACGCGCACGAGAGAAAAACCGCGCAGAGAATCGGAAAAGCGGGCGAAGCCGACCTACGGAGAAGCCAGAATCCTAAACGAAAGACCCGGAGATCTCGTGGAGCAGGAGCAGCACCCCGCCAAAACGTTTCTTCGAGAAGTGACGGAGAAAATGGGGCTGGACGTGAGCGTAAGCGTCCTGACCAATGCGGAAACGGTCTACGTGGACATCGAAGGACCCGATTCGGGAACGATCATCGGAAAAAGAGGGCAGACCCTGGATGCAGTGCAGTATCTGACCAGCCTGGTGGTCAATAAAGAGAAGGAAGGATACACCCGTGTCGTGATCGATGCGGAAGGGTATCGAAAAAAAAGAGAACTGACGCTGGAGAAGCTGGCCAATCGCCTTGCAGACAAGGTTCAAAAGTCCGGACGGAGCATCCGTTTGGAACCGATGAATCCTTACGAAAGAAAGGTGATCCACACAGCGCTTCAGAGCAGGCCGGAGGTCACGACGAAGAGCGAAGGGGAAGAGCCCTACAGAAGAGTGATCATCGAACCTCAGAAATAAGGCAAAAGGCTGCGCTCATGCAGCCTTTTTTCAATCGCGGAGGCAGAAAAACACATGAACACACACAGTGTGGATACCATCGCCGCCATCTCTACAGCCTACGGCGAGAGCGGGATCGGCATCGTAAGGATGTCGGGACCGGAAGCCCTGGATATTTTTCTGGGCTTGTTTCGCATGTCCGGGGGAAAGACACTGAAACGGGAACATGCGGAACCTCGCCGGATACAGTACGGGTACATCCTGGATCCCGACAGCGGAGAAGCACTGGATGAAGTACTCTGCTTTTACATGAAGGGGCCGAAATCTTATACGGCGGAAGACCTGGTTGAAATTCAGTGCCACGGCAGCCTGGTGTCTCTGCGGAACATCCTGGATGCCTGTTTTCGCCTGGGGGCCCGTCCGGCGGAACCGGGCGAGTTTACGAAGCGGGCGTTTCTGAACGGACGTATCGATCTGGCCCGGGCCGAAGCGGTGATCGATTTGATCCGGGCCCGGTCCGACCGGGGCTTCGAGGTGGCCCTGGGACAGGCGGAAGGGACGCTGTCCCGGCGGATCGACCGACTGCGGGATCAGCTGAAAGAGCTGGTGATCCTGCTGACGGTAAACATGGAATATCCCGAGGAAGATCTCGACGAAATATCCTACGGACAGATCGAAGAAAGCCTACAGCAAATAAACGATGAACATTTGAAATTACTGGAATATTCGAAAGAAGGACGGATGATCCGGGAAGGATTTTCCGTGACGATCGTCGGAAAGCCCAACGTGGGGAAATCCTCTCTGCTGAATTTTTTTCTGCGGGAAAACAGAGCCATCGTCACCGAGATCCCGGGCACGACCCGGGACACCATCGAAGAGCAGGTTTCGTTGCACGGAATCCCCGTCAAGTTGACGGACACCGCGGGGATCCGGGATTCGGAGGACCCGGTGGAGAATCTGGGCATTCAGCGCAGCAAAGAAGCCTTCAACAAAGCGGATCTTCTGCTGTTCCTTGTGGATGCCAGCCAGCCTCTTTCTAAAGAGGATCAAGCGCTCTGTCTTCTGCTGGACCGGCGCCGCTGCATCGTTTTGCTGAACAAGTCGGATCTGCCCGGCGTCCTGACGGAACGGGAGATGCGGAGCGTTCTGCCGCAGGCTGCGATTCTGTCCACCTCGTTGACGGAGGGCATCGGCCTGGACAGGTTGGAAGAAACCATCACAGACTGGATCACCGGCGGGAAGGTACGGCGGAAGGAAGATGTGCTCGTCACCAACGTGCGGCATATCGATCTGCTTCGACGGGCACAGCGGGAAATCGAAGAAGCCCTGAGCATGACGCGGAAACAGGAGGCCATGGATTTCATCGAAGTCAATGTTCGGGCGGCTTTTGACCTTCTCGGGGAAATCACGGGGCAGACGGCGGGAGACGAGATCCTGGAAGAGATCTT
>JAAYDG010000141.1 GCA_012729355.1 Clostridiales bacterium | reverse complement strand
GCCGGCGCCCCGCAGGATCTCCAAAGCCTGTCTTGTGGCGATCAGATCTTCGGAAGGCTTTTCAATGGAAATCAGCTTCGGATGTCCGCTCAGGGCGGCGCAGATCATGGCCCGATGGGCCTGGGATTTGCTGGGGATGCTGTGGATGGTCCCGTTCAGGATCGAGGGTTGGATCAGGATGTCCATATTACTCCAATCCGGCCCGAAGCAGCGTCTTGGCTTCGTCCAGGTTCATGGAAACGGGCTCACAGGCGCCGATGCGCCGGGGCAGGACCAGGGTCAGCCGGTCTTTGCGCTTCTTTTTATCTGCGCCGACGGCAGCGAGGAGGCGTTCCGGATCTTCGTTGACGGAACCCCAGAGTTTCCGGGCTTCCAATACTTGTCTCAGTGCATCCAGCGTGCCTTTTTCTGCAAATCCGCTCTTTTCCGCCGCCCGGGTGACGGCGATCATACCCAGGGCCACGGCCCGTCCGTGTCGCAGTGTGTAGTTGCTGCACACCTCTATGGCGTGGCCCAGGGTATGGCCGAAATTCAGGATCGCCCGCAGGCCTTCTTCCTTTTCGTCCTGCTCCACGACGGACGCCTTCAGCGCGACACAGCGCCGGATCACTTCCTCTTCGGAGAAGGAGGCTTTGCCCAGGAGGCCAAAGAGGGTCGGATCTCCGATCACGGCGCATTTTACGGCTTCCGCCGTTCCTTCGTCATAGATCTCGTCGGGCAGGGTGTGCAAGACGTCGGTGTCGCAGAAAACGGCTTGCGGCTGGTAAAAGGCGCCGGCCAGATTCTTCCCCCTGTTCAGATTGATTCCGGTTTTTCCCCCTACGGAAGAATCCACTGCGGCCAGAAAGGTGGTGGGCACTTGGACGAACCGGATCCCCCGCAGGTAACAGGCGGCCGCAAAGCCCGCCATGTCGCCGGTTACGCCGCCGCCCAGGGCCAGGATCCCGTCGCTCCGGTCGAACCCTTCTTCGGACAGAAAGTCCAGCATGGCGCCAAAGGTGGACAGCGTTTTTTGCGCTTCTCCGTTGGGAAAAACAAAGGTCGATACCGGATAGCCGGCTTCCTTCAAAGAAGCTTCCGCAGCCGGCCCGTAGAGCCGGCTCACCACATCGTCGGTGATCACTGCTATTTTACACCCGGGAAGGACAGAAGGCAAAAGTTCCCCCAGCTTGCTCAGAAGTCCCGGACCGATCCTCACCGAATAAGCAGGCTCTGTGTGCACGGTCACCGTGTTCATTCTTCCATATCCTCTCTGTCCGCCAGCTCCTTGAGCTCCCGGCCCTCTCTCAAAAGCGCCAGCAATTTTTCTTCATCTTTCGCAGCAACAGCATCTCGAAAGGCCTGCAAATGCTCCATCATCCCGTCGATCTCGGCGGTCAGATGCTCCGTATTTTCCAGAAACAGTTCGCTCCACATGGTCTCGTTCAGCCGGGCGACCCGGGTCATATCCTTGTAGCTGCCCGCAGAGAATCCGTGCTGTACTCGGCTGGTGGGGCTCTTGACATAAGCGCTGGACACCACGTGAGCCAACTGGGAGGTAAAAGCGATGCGCCGGTCGTGCTCCCGGGGCGTGGTGATCACGACGCTCCCGAAGCCCAGGGCGCCCCAGAATTTTTTGATCATTTGAAGCCGCTCCAGGCCGATCCCGGGGGGAGGCACCAGCAGGAGGGAGGAATTCTTGAACATGGAACCCTGGGCGTTGTCAAACCCCCATCGTTCCACTCCTGCCATGGGATGGGCGCCCACGAAGCAGTAACCGTTTTCCTCCGCATGGGGAAACAACTGACTGCAGATGGACTCCTTGACACCCCCGCAATCCATAACGATGCAACCGGGCTTGAACCGGTGGCAGTTGTCCTTGACCCACCGGATGATGTCCTTGGGGTACAGCGCCACCAGGATCACATCGCAGACGCCGATCCGCTCTTCGGTCAGCTCCAGGTCGATCGCATCCAGGAGTCTGGCCTTGTGGGTCGTGCTCACGTTGATGTCGTAGCCCATCACCGTGTCGGGCGTTTCTCTCTTGATGGACTTTGCGATGGAGCCTCCGATGAGGCCCAGGCCTACAATACCGATGTTCATGACGATTCCTCCTTTATTTCAAGGGACTATTGACTCATTTCAGCCGATTCCATGGCGAAGGGACGCAGAGCAAAAATAGCTTTGGCCACCTCCGCAAACCGTTCCGGTGTCAGAGACTGGGCGCCGTCGCACAAGGCGTGCTGGGGATCGTTGTGGACTTCGATCATCAGTCCGTCTGCGCCTGCGGCCGTTGCCGCCAACGCCAGAGGTTTCACCAGTTCGGCCATGCCCGCGGCATGGCTGGGATCCACGATCACCGGCAAATGGGTCTTCTTTTTCAGGACCGGGATGGCGGAAATGTCCAGCGTATTGCGCGTGGAGGTTTCAAACGTGCGGATCCCCCGTTCGCAGAGGACCACGGATTCATTGCCGCCGGCCATGATGTATTCGGCGCTCATGAGCAGTTCGTCGATGGTGTTGGCCATGCCGCGTTTCAGCAGGATCGGACGATCCACACGGCCCAACTCTTTGAGCAGTTGGAAGTTTTGCATGTTTCTGGCGCCCACCTGGATCATGTCCACTTCTTCGAAATACTTCAGCTGGCCGATTTCCATGATCTCCGTTACGACCGGAAGTCCCGAAGCTTTTTTCGCCTTGATCAGCAGGTCGATGCCGTTGCCGCCCAATCCCTGGAAGGCGTAAGGAGATGTGCGGGGTTTAAAGGCGCCTCCCCGCAGAAGGGCGGCGCCGCCGTCCCGGACGCCTAGGGCCACTTCCTTCATCTGTGCTTCCGTCTCGATGGAGCAAGGTCCGGCGATGATCACGAAATGTCCTCCGCCGATCTTGACGCCGCCGACATCCACGATCATGTCGTCGGGATGGAACTTCCGGTTGGCATTTTTGTAGGGCTCCCGGATCCGTTTCACATCCTCCACGATATCCAGGGATTTGACCAGATCCATGTCGATCACCGACGTGTCCCCCACCAGACCCAGCACCAGGTTGTTGACACCCAGGCTGGAATGGATGGTGATACCCTGGCCGGTGAGCCATGTGGTCAGGTTTTCCAGTTGTTCCGGATCGGGATTGGCTTTCAATACAACTATCATTTTTTACCTCCGCCTAATAAAAAAACTCCCAAGCGTTCTGCTTCGGAGTTGCAATCCATTGTGTAAGAAGGGTCGTCTTACAAACAAGTCACTCGTCTTCGGCTGCAGAACGCAAAGAAACCTTGCGGTAATAATATCCTGCAAAGCGAAAGGTAAAGTATTCTGCTGCGAAACGGTTGGTTCTCATCGTTTGGATCTCCTGTAAATGTTGGATATACGTTAGCACAAAAAAATCGCACTGTAAAGAGACTTTCGAAAAAAAAAGCGACCCTCGCATGTGCGAAGGTCGCTGCATTGGATCGAATTACAGTTTTTTGATCTCCCGGACGATGGCTTGGACCGCCTGATCCACCAGCTCGTGGGTGGTGGCCAGGTTCATGCGCACGAAGGACACGAAATTGTCTCCTCCGAACCATTCGCCGTAGTCGAAGGCGATGCCGCACTTGTCCTGCATAAAGGTCTTGACTTCCTCCTGGGTCTTGAAATACTTTTCAAAATTCATCCAGAGCAGATAGGTTCCCTGCAGATCGGCTACGGTAACGTCGGGGATCTCCTTGGCAAAGGTGTCCCTAACGTATTCGAAGTTGCTGTAGATCTGGGTTTTGATCTCTTCCAGCCAGGCCCTGCCGCCTTTGTAGGCCGCTTCCACGGCCACGAAACCGAAGGCGTTCCCGTCGTAGGTGTGGATTCTTCTCTGGTAGTCCAGATAGCGTTCCCGCAGTTCTTCGTTGGGGATGATCACGATGGAATTCTGCAGGCCGGCCAGGTTGAAGGTCTTGGAGGCGGCGGTCATGGTGATGCAGAAATCGTCGTAGTCGCCCAGGGTCGCCGTGGGATAGTGCTTGTTGTCTCCGAATACGAAGTCCTGATGGATCTCGTCGGAAATGACCAGCACGTTGTGCTTGCGGCAGATCTCCATGAGCCGGCGGAGTTCTTCGGGGGTCCAGACTCTGCCGATGGGATTGTGGGGCGAGCTCATGATGAAGAGTTTGACATCGTTTTCCACGATATCCTTTTCGAATTTTTCGAAGTCGATGGTGTAATCCATGCCGTTGCGCACCAGGTCGCACTGGATCAGTGTCCGGTCGTTCCACTTGGCGGCGTTGATCATGGGATAGTAGACCGGTGTGAGCAGGATCACTGCGTCATCGGGTTTCGTGGCCCAGAGGAGGACCCAGTTGAAGGCGGGCACGATGCCCGGGGCGAAGCAGATCCATTCTCTTTTGACTTCGTATCCGTGGTATTTCTTTTCCCATTCGATAAAGGCGTCAAAATAGCCTTTTCCCGGGGAGTAATACCCGAATGCTGCGGTGTCGATGTACTTCTTGAGCGCTTCCGTGATACAGGGCGCTTCCTTGAAATCCATGTCGGCCACCCACATTGCCAGAAGATCGGGATCGCCGAACTGGGAATCCAGCGCATCCCATTTCGCGCTGTCGGTTCCGCGTCTGTCGATGTATTTCAGTGCCATGTTGATTCCTCCTGTTAAATTAATAAAATAAGTAGTGTGAAAAGTGTGTATCGGGAAAGAGCCCGAGGGCCGGGGCTCTCGCATACTCCGCCATTAATGATATCAAAAAATGCCGGCAGCCGCAAGGTATTCTCCCGATCATTATTGTATGCGAAAGGGAATTGCGGTAGAATATCCCAACAGGGCACGAAGGAAATAGTTCTACCGTGACCCGGAAGGAGAAGAAAGATGACACAGAAAAGAAAAAGCAAAACACAATCGTTATCCCTGAAAAACCAGCTGACCGTCCGCGGTATGATCATCGGCGGATTGGGGGCAGTCATCCTCACGACGAGCTCCATGTATGTGGCGCTCAAACTGGGAGCCTTACCCTGGCCGATCATTTTTGTCGCACTGGTATCCATGTTTTCCCTTAAAGCGCTGGGAAACACCAACATCAATGAAATCAACGTCACCCACACGGCCATGTCGGCAGGCGCCATGGTGGCCGGCGGCGTAGCCTTCACCATTCCCGGTCTGTATATGTTGGACCCCGGCACGGAAACGGATATGACCACCCTGTTTCTGGTGGTCTTGGGCGGGGTGCTCATGGGACTGATTTCCACGGGGATCATCCATCATCACTTCATCGTGGAGAAAGACCTTCCGTATCCCATGGGGCAGGCGGCGGCCGACACCCTGGTGATCGGAGACGAAGGAGGAAAGAAATCCAGGACGCTCTTTTCCGCCTTCGGCGCTTCGGCCCTTTTTACCTTCCTGCGAGACAAGCTTCTGTGGATCCCTTCCACGTTGCCGGTGAGCAGTGGCCTTATCAACGCCGGCGTGGCGGCTTTTGTCTGGTTGTCGCCCATGTTGCTGGCTGTGGGATATATTATCGGACCGTTGTATATCTTCGTTTGGTTCCTGGGCGCCATCATCGGTGACATCGGTGTTGTCGTCGGCGGCGTGTCCGCCGGATGGTGGGACCTGTCCACAGCCTCGGCCATTAAGACCTCTCTGGGTATCGGCGTTATGGTCGGCTGCGGTGTCGGCATCGTGGTCAAGGGGATCCTGCCCGCAGCCGGTGAAATGATCAAAAATATGATGAAACGAAGCAGCGGAAGCGCCATGAACATCCGGATCGTACCTTTTGTTCTGGCCGCCTGCGCGCTGCTCTTTACTTTCGGCGTCGGCATGAGCCCGTTGACCGGCGTCCTGACCATCGTCGGCGTTTGGTTGGCTTGCTCCATGTCCGCCCAAGTGGTGGGACAGTCGGGCATCAATCCCATGGAAGTCTTCGGTGTGATCGTACTGCTTTTGATCCAACTGGTCGCCCGGCTGCCCCAGTCTCAGGCGTTCTTCGTGGCGGCTGCGGTGGCGGTAGGCTGCGGCCTGGCCGGCGACATCATGAACGATTTCAAAGCGGGGCATATACTGAAAACCGATCCGAAGGCCCAATGGACCGCCGAATGTCTGGGCGGGCTGATCGGCGCATTTGTGTCTGTGGGCGTATTTTACGCAGTTCTCAAGGCCTACGGTCCCCAGGCCTTCGGTCCCGACAAAATGTTTCCGGCGCCCCAGGCCAGCATGGTGGCGGCCATGGTGGGAGGGATCCCGCACATGACGTCCTTCCTGACCGGATGTGCTGCGGGATTGATCCTTTATATGTTGAACCTGCCGGTCATGACCCTGGGCCTGGGCATCTATCTGCCGTTTTATCTCTCGCTGACGGCGATGATCGGCGGATTGTTGAAGTATTTGACGGACCGGTTCGCGCCGAAGTTTACGCAATCCGGCATCGGTGACATTATTGCTCCGGGCCTGCTGGGGGGCGAAGCTGTAGTCGGAGTCCTTCTGGCCCTGTACCAGGCATTTTCCGGTATTGCTTCCATCGGATAACCAAGAGGTATCATCATGAGAAAAACCAAGATCATCTGCACGATCGGACCGGCCTGTTCCGACGAGGAAAGCCTTCGGGCGATGTGTCTGGCCGGCATGAACGTGGCCCGGCTGAATTTTTCCCACGGTACCCACGGAGAGCACCGGGAAAAGATCGATCGAATCAAAAAAATCCGGGAAGAACTCGACCTGCCTGTAGCCATATTGCTGGACACCAAAGGCCCCGAGTACCGAATCCGAACCTTCCGGGAAGGGAAAATCTTTTTGCAGGAAGGGGATCTCTTCACTTTTGACACCCGGGATGTGCCCGGCGATCAGCACAGAGTATCCGTCAACTATCTCGGACTCACCGATGATTTGTCCGTGGGAGACCGGATCCTTCTCAACGACGGCATGTTGGTCTTCGAAGTGATCGGCCTTACGGAAAATGAAGTTCTCTGTAAAACGCTGGTGGGGGGAGAGCTCTCCGACAGAAAAAGCATGAATTTTCCGGGGAAAGTGCTGAAACTGACCTACCTGAGCGAGCAGGACAAGGAAGATCTGCTGTTCGGGATTCAAAACAGGGTGGATTTCGTGGCCTGTTCTTTCGTGTCCACCAAAGAAGATATTCTGGATGTTCGGCGGTTTCTGGACGCCAACGGAGGACAGGAGATCGAACTGATCGCCAAGATCGAAAACCGTTCCGGCGTGGACAATGTGATGGACATCGCCTCGGAGTGCGGCGGCATCATGATCGGGCGGGGAGACATGGGTGTGGAAATTCCGTTCGAACAGCTGCCCGCCATACAAAAACATCTGATCAATGCCTGTCGGGTGATCGGCAAACGCGTGATCACCGCCACCGAAATGCTGGAATCCATGATCTACAACCCCAGACCTACCCGGGCAGAGATTTCCGATGTGGCCAATGCAGTCTACGACGGCACCAGCGCGATCATGCTCTCCGGGGAAACGGCAGTGGGAAAATATCCGGTGCTGACGGTCCGGACCATGGCCAGGATCGCCGAGGAGACCGAAAAAAACATCCACTACGACAAGCGTTTCCGGAACATGGAGTTTACCATACGGGATATGACCGACGCCGTTTCCCATGCGGCCTGCAGCCTGGCCATGGACATCGAGGCCAAGGTCATCGTCTCCTGTACGATTTCCGGGATCACGGCGCGGATGATCTCCCGATTCCGTCCCCCCATCGATATCATCGCCCTCACACCCTACGAAACTACCCGGAGGAAGCTGTCCATGTCCTGGGGCGTCCATCCGTTGATCGCCCTGGAAATGAGCGGCACCGACCAACTGATGGATATGGCCCAGCGCGTCGCAACAGAACAGTGCGACCTTCAAATCGGCGACCGGATCGTCATTACGGGCGGCATGACCAACGCCGTTTCCGGGAACACCAACGTGCTAAAAACCGCTTGCATTTAACAGATACAGTGGTATACTGTTAGGGCATTCGTTTCGCAGGAAGTCGAACCGTTGCTCTCTGCCACGGAGGAACCGTGGCCATTCAGTCCACAGGGAGGTGAAATAATGAATCAGTATGAGTTGATGTTTATCCTCGACCCGATCTTGGAAGACGACAAGAAGGAAGCGGCGATCGAAACAGTCAAAGAGATCATCGCAGCCGACGGGGAAGTCTCCGACGTGAACATCTGGGGCGTCAAAAAGCTCGCTTATCCGATCCGGAAGAAGAACGAGGGATATTATGTCGTAATGCAATTTACGGCCAACCCCGATCTTCCCAAGGAATTGGACCGGCGGCTCAAGATCTCGGACAGCTTTATGCGGCATCTCATCGTCAACAAAGATGAGAAATAGGAAAGCGGTGACAGTATGAATTCGGTATCATTGATCGGAAGACTAACCAGAGATCCGGACATCCGGTATGGGGCGGGCAGCCAGACTGCGGTCGCCCGGTTCAGCATTGCCATCGACCGGGGTAAAGACAAGAACGGCGAAGACCGCGGTGCGGACTTTCCCACGATCGTCTGCTTCGGCAAGACGGCCGAATTGGTGGAACGCTATCTCACCAAGGGGCGCCTCGTGGGCATTCAGGGCCGTATTCAGACCGGAAAGTACGAAAAAGACGGACGGACCATATATACCACGGACATACTGGCAGACCGCGTTGAATTTTTAGACTGGGGAGACAGGAACGAAGGAGAAGGCGGCGGCGCCAAGCAGAAAAGCGCGCAGCCCAAATCCGAATCTCAGGTACCCGAAGGGTTCGGCGCTTTGACCGACGACGACATCCCCTTCTAAAACGCATCAGGATAGGAGGATATCCATATCATGGAAAGAGATAACAAAAGAAAAAGCTACGGCGGAAACAGAAGGAAAAAAATATGCCAGTTCTGCGCCGATAAAACCGAAAGCATCGATTACAAAGATGTTGACACACTGAAAAAATATGTGACGGAGCGGGGGAAGATCCTGCCCAAGCGGATCACCGGGACGTGTGCGATGCACCAGAGAGCAGTGACCACCGCCATCAAGCGCGCGCGGATCGTGGCGCTTCTGCCTTTCGACGCAGATTGATTCGAAGACAAAAACCGGAGCCAGGCTCCGGTTTTTTTGTTCCGAAAACGCTTTTTGTGGTATACTGTATTATCTATGCGGCAGAGGGTCAAGCCGGCAGAAAAAGGAAGGTAAATGGCAAGCAGACTGTTACATAAAATCGTCGAACCGTATCTGAAGATCGATTTGATCGTCATGATTTTCCTGTCGTTTTGCGTACTCTGGTTCAGTCTTCCCGCAGGAATCCTGTGTTTGATGCTCACCTTTGCCGTGCAGGTGTATCACGGAAAATTCACCAAGAGCAAGACCCTGGATCAGATCGATTCCTACGAAGAGAGCATGGCGGGAGACCGGGATGAAATTGCCCGGGCTTTTACGGAAAACAGTCCGCTGCTGCTCAGCCTGATCGACATGGAGGGGCGGCTGCTGTGGAGCAATCAACGATTCCATGAGGTATTCGACAGCGAAGACAGCTTTTACGAAAAAGTCGACAAAAAAACGGTCACCGGCTTTTTCGATAAACCCGAAAGGCAGGTGACGATCCCTGTCGGGGATCGAACCTATCGGGTTACCGCAGGCACGATGCACAATTACGACCGGGATAAAAAAATGCTGTTCTGGACCAACGTCACAGGCTATGAGATCGTCAAAGACCTCTACGGCGATCAGCGCCCCTGTGTGGTCTTCATCAATATCGATAATTACGACGACCTGCTGGCCAGTTCTCCTTCCGACGAACAATCCAGCATCACGGCAGGGATCGACAAACTGATCCGCAACTGGGCCCACGACATGGATGCTGCCATTTCAAGGACCCGCAGCAATCGCTACGTGATGATCCTGGCGCACCGGCATGTGGAGCACTTGATCTCCGAGAAATTTCCCATCATCAACGAGATCCACAAGATCGAGACCAAAGCGGACTTCCCCACATCCCTGTCCATCGGCGTGGGCGTCGGGGCGAAGACCCTCCACGAGCTTCAGGGATATGCCGCCGATGCCTTGGATTTGGCTCTGGGAAGGGGTGGTGATCAGGCAGTGATCCGACGCAACGGAGGGGACATCGAATTCTTCGGCGGCGGTCTCACCACGGTGGAAAAACGAAACAAAGGCAAATCGCGGATCGTAGCCCACGCCCTGCAACAACTGATTACTACGTCGAACCGGGTACTCATCATGGGACACGTGCGGCCGGATATGGACAGCTTCGGCGCTGCCATCGGCGTCTATCACATGGTCAAACGGTTTACGTCAGAGGTGGACATCGTATTGGGGGAAGCGGGAGAAGCCATCGAGAGCATCTACGAAGCGGCTGTTTCCACAGGGCGTTTCAGCTTTGTCAAGCCGGAACGGGCCCTGGAGATCGTCCGGCCCGACACGCTGGTGGTGGTGGTGGACACGCATATCGGCAATCTCACCGAATGTCCCAAACTGGTGGGAAAGACCGATAAACTGGTGGTGATCGACCACCACCGCCGCTCCAAAGAAGCCATCGAAAATGCGACGCTCACCTACATGGAAGTCTATGCTTCCTCCACGTCGGAACTGGTGGCGGAATTGCTCCAGTATTCCGGAGATCGTTCGGACATCGGGAAATTCGAAGCGGAAGCGCTTCTGGCGGGCATTACGGTGGATACCAAGAATTTTACGGTCAATACCGGAGTGCGCACCTTCGAGGCTGCATCTTGGCTCCGGCGCAGCGGCGCAGACATCGCCACAGTCAGAGGATTTTTTAAGATCCGTCTGGATTTCTTCCAAAAAAAGGTGAACCTGATCGCCAGCGCGGAAATCCTGGAGAACGGCGTAGCCATCGCCTATACAAAGGATTACGATCCTGCCATGCAGGTACTCACCTCCCAAGTGGCGGATGAACTGCTGGACATGAAAGGGGTACAGGCGGCCTTTGTTGCCGGTCGGGGCAAGAATATCACAATGCTCTCCGGCAGGTCCATGGGGCAGATCAACGTACAGACGATACTGGAAAAACTGGGCGGAGGCGGTCATCTGACCATCGCCGGCGCCCAATTGGAAACCAGTCCCGAAGAAGCCATCCACCAGGTGGTCCAAATCATGCGGGACATGGAGATATTATAGGAGGCGTACAGGATGCAGGTAATTTTACTACAAGACGTGAAGGGGATCGGAAGAGCCGGCGAAGTGGCCAAAGTAAGCGACGGACACGGCAGAAATTATTTGATCCCGAGGAAAATGGCCATGGAAGCCACGCCGGCCAACTTGAAAACGCTGGAACGCAGAAAACAGGAGATCGAAGCCCGGCGGGAAGTGGATCAGAACCGGGCCGCGGAACTGAAAGAACAGATCGAGGGCAAGACCGTCCGTCTGGTCACAAAAGCAGGCGAAGGCGGACGCCTTTTCGGCGCCGTCACATCCAAGGATATCACCGATGTTCTCGAAAAAGATTTCAGCATCGTGATCGACAAGAAAAAAGTGATCATGGATGCGCCGATCAAGCAGGTGGGCCTCGCGGAAGTGGAGATCAAACTCTTTCCGGGGATCAGCGCGCTTTGCAAAGTCGACGTGATAGCGCAGTAGTGCGATGCGCGGCGGGGAAACAGGTATGAAAGAACAACTGGAACGCATTCCTCCGCATAACGATGAAGCGGAAAAGAGTGTCCTGGGAGCGATATTGCTGGACAAGGAAGTCTTTTTTCAAGTATCGGAAGTCATCGGTGCGGAAGACTTCTACAGCCATGCCCATCAAGAGATCTATCAAGGCATGGTGGATCTGTATCAGCGGGACGAACCCATCGACGCCGTCACACTTTCGGACAGTTTGAACCGGAGAAAAAGTCTGGAAGCCGTGGGCGGGCGGGGCTATATCGCCCTGCTTTCCAATGCGGTGCCCACCACAGCCAATGCGGTACAGTACGCCAGGATCGTTCGGGAAAAAGCCATGCTTCGCCGGCTCATTCGCGTGGCCGGAGATATCGTCGAGAAAAGCTACAGCGAAAAACTGGAATCCGAGCAGGTGTTGGATCATGCGGAGCAGACCATTTTCGAAGTGGCTAAAAATCGTCAGAGCAATCAGTATGCCACGCTTCGGGAAGTGCTCAATAAAAACATCGACAGCATTCAGGAGGCGGAAAAGAGCGGCGGCGTCATCCCCGGTCTCTCCACCGGGTTTGCGGATCTGGACAAGATGACCACGGGCCTTCAGAAATCCGATCTGGTTATCGTAGCAGCCCGACCCTCCATGGGCAAAACGGCCTTTGCCCTGAATATCGCCCAAAACGCAGCCGTCAAGAAAAAAGCACGCGTCGTGATTTTTTCCCTGGAGATGTCCCGGGAACAGCTGGGGCTTCGGCTTCTTTCCATGGAATCCAGGATCGACAGCAAGAAACTGCGCATGGGCGACGAAAAAAACTACGACTGGGTGGACATCAACCGGGCGCTGGACAAGCTGGCGAAGGCCGATATCCTCATTGACGATACCCCGGGCATCGGCGTCATGGAGATCCGCAATAAATGCCGCAGGATCACCGCCGAAAAAAAGATCGATCTCATCCTCGTAGACTACCTGCAGATGATGTCTTCGGATCGCACCATGGAAAACCGCCAGCAGGAGGTGACCACCATCTCCCGGTACTTAAAGCAGCTGGCACGGGAAATGGAATGTCCCGTCGTAGTGCTTTCCCAGCTTTCCAGAGCGTCGGAAAAGCGTCCCGGGAGCCACCGGCCGCTTCTCTCGGATCTGCGGGAATCCGGAGCCATCGAGCAGGATGCCGACGTGGTCATGTTCCTGTATCGGGAGGATTACTACAAAGAAGAAGACGAGAACAACACCAACATCTGTGAGAT